>NZ_JAJDKB010000108.1:0-1861 GCF_020589955.1 Faecalibacillus sp. TM498 | reverse complement strand
TAAACTCTCATTGACGTTGTGTTTTATTCTTTCCTGTTCAGTTTTCAATGTCCTCATCAGCAAATTTGTTTCCTGCCGACTCATATATAATACAATTAATTTTTAATAAAGTCAATAACTATTTATAATTTTTTTAATTTTTTTCAAAAAAAAGAATGGATCCATAAGACCCATTCTAAATTTTCTACTATTCTCCACCTAAATCTTTTACATCATTTTCAGTTATCTTATCACCGTTTTCAACACAATCAATAAGTTTAGTAATCTTTTTAACATATGATGCGTAAGGTTTCATAACATAGATTGATGTACCATGCATTGAATAAGTTTGATCTGTCATATACCCTTTTCCATCAAGTTGTACATTGAAAACATCCCATTCAGCATTATCATCTAGTTGCATATTAATTAATGATTTAATTTCGTCAGAAGACATGTTTGTTTCAAAGCATCCTTCGATTGCTGTTAAGATTCTTTGAAAATTAGTAATAATCTTTGGTGACATTGCCTTATTCAACATTGCTTTTAATAATTTTTGTTGGTTACGTCCTCGATCATAATCTCCACTTGGTAAATTATATCTTTCTCTTACAAAACATAGCCCTTTATCACCATCTAATTCATTTTCACCTTTTACAATATGATAGTTACCATGTCTTGTTGTAAATTCATAATCAGAATCAACAGTTACTCCGCCTAATGCGTCAATAATATTTGTAATACCACTAAAGTTTGTTCTTGCATAATAGTTAACATCTAAATCTAAAAAGTCTTCAATCGTAGAAATAGTCTCTTCAACACCATAGATACCAGTATGTGTCAATTTATCCATTTTACCATTTTTATGAAGTTCAATTTCACAATCACGTGGAATACTTGTCATTAAGATTTGTTTAGTTTTTGGATTAACAGTAACAATTAAGTTAACATCACTTCTTGATACTGTTGATACAGAACCATATGTATCGATTCCAGTTACATATACATTAAATGGCTTTTCAGTTACATCTGTTACTGCTGTTGTTACTGATTTTGCTTTTTTATCAAATTCATATGTTTTTACAATTCTTGTTTCTTCATCAAAGCCTTCATGATTTAACTCTAACATTGATTTATATTGTGTTCCAACAACAATTGCATCTACTTCTTTATTATAAAGAGCATCTGCTAATTGAGAATATGTATCGTATGTCGTATACTTTTGTGTATCAATCGTTTCTTCCATTTGTGCTAAAGCTTTATTTAATGTAGCTTTTTCTTTTTCATATGATCTACCAAAATTAACACCTTTTAAACCATCAAGTGATGCTGTTCCATAATCACCATCTTTTAAAACAATGACATTGATAGCGTATTTTTGAGTTGTTGTTTGTACATTATTTAAGAAAGTATTTCCTCTTGCAGCAAAAGTACTTCCAATTACTAAAACAATTGAAACAATTAAACTCAACACTTTAGAAATAATAGTTCTTTTACTTGTTTTCCCTTCAACAATTTTTTTCTTTCCTGTTTGAATAATAATCCAAAACAATAAAACCAATGCTGCCAAAACAGCAGCTAAAATAGCAAAGTATTTAACAGGTAATAATTTTGTTAAATACACAAAATATAAAAGGACACCAGATGCGACAACTTGTAATGTCAAAATAAGTGCTCTGGATGTCATAAATCGCATAAATTTGTTTTGTTTCATAATCATCCTCCATATGTTGGTTAATTCTCGTTTATCATAGCACAATCGACATTTTATAGCAAATCGCCACTATTTTCTAGATAACATCCAAATATATACTGATTATCTTCTATTCCTGTATTGTAAAATGAAACTGGAATTAAGGAATTGATAACAAGGGGCATGCCC
>NZ_JAJDKB010000107.1:0-1874 GCF_020589955.1 Faecalibacillus sp. TM498 | reverse complement strand
ATTTCTTTCAATATGTCGATTTTATCGGCTTTTTTTATACTTTTAATTTTTTTATATTATTTTTTATGTTATAATTTATATAGTGATAGTAGTGATATATTATTGGAGGTGTTTCTATGGCTTTTTTCCTTAAAAAATCTACTCTTAAAGGTCGTACCTATCTTTCCATCGTTGAAAGTTATTACTCCCCTCAAAAGCATGGTGGTGCTCATCGCACCTATAAATCACTTGCTTCTGTTGAAACTTGGAAAGCCAAAGGTATCGATGATCCTATTGCCTATTTTCAAAAAGAAGTGGATGAACTCAACAAAAATAATAAAAACAAGAATTCTCTTAAGATTTCCGATCATTCTCCTGAACTCTATCTTGGATATTTTCCATTCATATCCATGATGAATAAAATGGATATCAAAAAGTATGTCGACTATTTCAATCTGCATAATTCTTTTGAGTTTGACCTTTACGAACTTCTTTCATCTCTTATCTATGCTCGTCTTGTTAATCCATGCAGTAAGCATAGAACTTTTCATGAGGTCCTTCCTCAACTAAGAGACGGCGTTCACTTTTCTTATGATCAGCTTCTTGATGGTCTTGAATTCATCGGCAATGACTACGGCAAGTTTATCGAAATCTTTAATGAACAGACAAAGAAATTCTATGATATCAATACTTCCAAGACCTACTTTGACTGCAGTAATTTTTATTTTGAAATAGACAGAGAAGATGACTTTAGAAGAAAAGGTCCTTCTAAAGAAAACAGAAAAGATCCCATTGTCGGCTTAGGACTGCTTCTTGATGCAAATCAAATTCCTATTGGCATGGAACTGTTTCCTGGCAACGAAAGTGAAAAGCCCATACTGAGAAATGTCATCAAAAAACTGAAAGCTAAAAATCAAATCATAGGGAAAACCATCCATGTTGCAGATAAAGGATTGAACTGTGCACAGAATATCGCCTTTTCCAAAGAAAACGGAGATGGCTATCTCTTCTCAAAATCAGTAAAATCCTTACCTGAAAAAGAAAAGACATGGGTACTGTTGGATAATGATGATTGGAAGGATGTAAGAAGCAGAGATGGCACACTGTTATACAGATATAAATCATGTGTCGAAAAATTTCCATACACTTTTGAAATAGATGGTAAAAAGAAAACCCTCTGCTTTACAGAAAAAAGACTTGTTACCTATAATCCAAAACTGGCCTCAAAGAAAAAATATGAAATAGCCAAACAGATTGAAAAAGCAAGAAACCTCTGTTACAGTCAGGCAAAACGATCAGAATATGGAGATTTAGGAAAGTATGTCGATTTCATTGATGAAGACGGAGAGAAAGCCAAGGCCTCAATAAACGAATCAATGATTGAAAAAGAGCTAAAGTTTGCAGGATACAATATGCTTGTTACTTCAGAAAAGGATATGGATGATATTGATATCTATAATACATATCACAATCTATGGAGGATAGAAGAATCCTTCAGAATAATGAAGTCTGATTTAGATGCACGCCCTGTATTTCTTCAAAAAGAAAACAGCATAAAGGGACACTTCCTGATCTGTTATCTTGCCGTACTGTTAGAAAGAATATTCCAGTTTAAGATATTGGATAATCAATACAGCACACATCAAATCATGAAATTCATTAGAAGCTTTAAGGTGGTCAAAGGTGAAAGTAAATATATCAATGTAACGCCATCAAGTGAATTTATAAAAGAATTCGAAAAGATTACAAATCTTCCACTTACAAATTACTATTTGACAGAGCGGCAAATTAGACAGATATTCAATTATAAGATTTAAACGAAAAAGCAATAGAGATTCTATCTTGAATTCCTACTGCTTTTTTACTATCACTATATTTTAATGCTGGATACCAAA
>NZ_JAJDKB010000106.1:0-2298 GCF_020589955.1 Faecalibacillus sp. TM498 | reverse complement strand
TTTGGTATGAGTTTTTATATACTATTTTTTCTGACGCATCCAAATTCTTAATAGAAAATAAAAAGCCATAGCTTTTCAATCTTTTTAAAATCAAAATATTTGTAAATGAAATAGCATATAATAGAACTTTCTACAATATTTATAATCACGTCAAATAAACTCATAATAACAGCTCCTATAAATTGATATTTATTCTATTTATATTTTGTATGATATTATTGATTACTCTGTTTTATTTAGCGTGTATTAGCTATTTTATAGCGTGAATTATTATTTTATAATACAATGCTGACTATATCATGTATAATTAACTTATAAGTTATATAGAAAATTAATGAGGTTTTTATGAAAATAGCAATAATAGACGATGACATTTCTTTTTTAGAAATGTTTAATAAAAAAATAAATTCAAATATAAAAAAAATATTCGATCAAGTAATTATTGATCGATACACTAACATCGATCATTTTCCATTTCAATATGATATCTACTTTTTAGATATTGATCTAATTGATGATAATGGCATTTCTATTGCAGGAAAAATAAAAGAAAATGATAAAAATGCTTTGATTATTTTTGTAACATCTAAAAATAATCTTGTTTTTTCTGCTTTAAAAGTACAACCTTTTTATTTTATCCGAAAAAGCAATTTGGATGAAGAATTTGAAACAGCATTAATGCTTTTAAAAGAACATTTCAATCAAAAATCATATTTTTCTTTTAAATATAATTTTGAATATATCAAAATATTAACTGATGATATCTTATATCTAGAAGTTGACAATCATTTAACATCACTTGTAACGAAATTTAAAGCATATCATCTCTACAAACCATTAAAAGAAATTATGAATGAAATAAATTCAGATGATTTTATACAAATAAACAGAAACAATAGTGTTAATATCAAACATATTAAACAATATAAAAAAAATGCAATCCTTTTAGATAATAACCAAACATTAAAAATAGGTATTGCATTTAAAAGTGTTGTAGCAGAAAGGATGATAAAATGATTTTTGAAATTGTAAACAACTTATTAGAAAATTTCTTGCTTTCATACTTTATTAGTTCTTTTATCAAAATGAAGCACAATAAAAAGAAATTTATAATAATTACAATGATTATCAATATGATTATAAGTACAATCATGACATCCTATTATTTAGTTGGTATCGAGCAAACTTTAGTTATTCAATTATGTATTTGGATTTGTTTATACTTGTTCCATGATGATTTTTCATTTCAAGATATTGCGGTTGCCTTATTTTGTAATTTAATGCTTTTTATTTCTGTTTATGCAATGACTATTCTATGCAATTCATTATTTGAAACTCATTTTTTTAATTCATTTAGTAATCAAACCAAATATGAAATCAATATAATATTAGAAAAAATATTTTATTTTGCATCACTATCATTTCTTTTAAAAAGAAAATTACCATTTTTAAAGAAGGATGCCCCTTATATTAATTATTTAATTTCTTTTGAATTTTTTATTATGTTTATCATGGCCTATTACTTTTTAGTTAATATATTAAACAACATGCCTAATATTTCTAACCATCTCGTATTTATTGGCTTTCTTGTTCTCATTATTATTTTTAATATTGTTTTCAATAAACTTATTGAATCCAATGAACTTTTATTAAAAACAAAATTAAAAGAACAAGAAAATAAATATATTCAAGAAAATTTAAACTATATTAAAACCATTAAATATGATGTAGACAACATTGAACACCGTATGAATTATATTTTACAATCAATTGAATATGACTTAATTAATGAAAATTACGTAGAAGCAATACATAAAATAAACGCTCAAAAAGAAACTGTACTAAGTATTTCACCTATTATAGCCACAAATAATGAAACCTTTGATTTTATCTTAAATCTAGAAATCAAATCTTTATTACAAGATGACAATGAAATTAAAACATGTATCTCTATTTCAGAAAACCCTGTATATAATCATCCTGTGACTGCCTATAGAATTACTAAACTTTTAAAATATATTTATAATTTTTATCAACATGTTGAATTGTTTATTAGCGAAAAAGAAAATGAATCTTTAGAAGTCAAATTTATTATTCCACACTGTTTAGAATTTTCTTCATCATTTGAAGAAAAACTAAATTCCTTTGATGATTATTCTATCTCTATAATAAAAAATGATGAAACGATGATTATTCAATATATAGACAACCTATCTTCTTACCATTAAAAAAACAGGAATTAATGAAGTGAACCGACTTTGTTGGACAAAAAATAATTAACTTAATGATAAGGCTTGA
>NZ_JAJDKB010000105.1:0-2368 GCF_020589955.1 Faecalibacillus sp. TM498 | reverse complement strand
TAGCCATAATAAAAAGTGAACCTCCTAAGTTGTCCAACTTTTTCAGTTCACTTCACTTTTCTGGTTTTATGATCATAACAAACTAGGCCTTTATTGTTTGTTCTTTCTTTACCACCTGAATTTCTATAGCTTGAAAAATCAAACATATTCCAAACAAAAGCAACCCATACATTATCTTGCTTAGAAATCGCATCATATGCTGATTCTAATACATATGATTGATATTCTTCGGGATGTTCCTTAATAGCAGTGTCATTCCCACTCCACGAAAAATCAGAATTAATAGTAGCATGTTGATCAATATTTCCACCTGCACCATATTCAGAAATAATTATAGAATCTTGTCCTAATAGATCACAGCTAGAATCTATTTTATTTGAATAAAGATCTTTAATTATTTCTCTACCTGTTTCATCTGCAGCTTTTACTTCTGTTTTAAATCCATAATACAAATTAAAACCTGTATAATCTATATCTGAATTTCTAGTCCAATTTAAACTTTCCTTTAATTTTTCAGTTCCATCAATATGTGCTTGTACGACAAATCTTGATGAATCTTCTTTTTTAGCCAATGAAGCTAATTCTTTCATAAATGCACTTAAAGTTTTTGTACTTACATTGAATTCTTGACCATATGAAGCAAACTGAGGATTTGTATTTACTTCATTTTGAATTCCCCAACAAATAATTGATGGATGATTATAGTTTTGCCTAATAAGTTCCACTAATTGTTGTTTTGTTGTTTCTCTAAAAGTTGTTGTATCTGCCATTAATAAATAAAATGGTATTTCAGTCCATACGATAAGTCCTTTTTCATCTGCTAAATCATATAAAGATTGATCATGCGCATAATGTGCAGTTCTAATAGCATTTGCACCCATTTCCATAATGGTATTGATATCTTCTTCTTTCATTTCTTTAGTAGTTGCATTCCCATAGCCTTCCCTATCTTGATGCATACCTACCCCATTTAACTTATATAATTTTCCATTTAAATAAAAATTACCATCTTTTACTTTAAAAGTTCTAAATCCTACTTTTTGCGTTTGACTATCATATACATTTTCTTCCATGTCTTTCAATTCGACTTTTACAGTATATAAATAAGGATCTTTTGTACCATTCCAACGATGTACATTTTCAACTGTTAATTCTTGTACATTTTCTTGACAAGTTGTATTAGCTAATAAATTGATATTTTGTTCATTCTTTGAAACTTCTTGACCTTCATTATTTAAAATTGTTGTTACTACTTTAAAATCTTTATTCTCATTTCCTTTAGAACTAAACTTAGTTTTTATTTTAGCAATTGCATTATTTCCTGAAAAACTTTGAGAAACATAGATTCCTTTTGTCCCATTATCTTCTGTAGAAATATATGCATCATTAGTTGCAATAAGTTCTACGTCTCTATATAATCCTGCCCAATGTGTAAAATCGCTATTAACAGGAATAGAAGCAGTATCAATATTTACTGTTTCTACTTTAATTTTAATTGTATCATTTTTAACATATTCTGTTATATCAAAAATAAATGCAGAAAAGCCACCAACATGCTCTCCTACTTTTTTACCATCAATATAAAGAACTGTATTTTTATTAGCACCATAAAATTTTAAAAAGAGATTTTTATTTTTATATTTGCTAACATCTAATGTTTTTTCATATGTACAAGTTTTTGAATTCATTTGAGGAATATAAGACATTGTAGGGTGAACATATTCCCAACAATAAGGTAAATTAACAGTAGATGATTTATTATCATAGTTTGTAAATGTCCATGATTCATTTATATTAACAACTTCTTTTTCAGTATTCTCATTAAAAGCTTGTACCACATGTACATCATTACTTTCAGAATCTAAGTTATCAGTTTCTTCTGTTACTGTATTATTTTCTATCTCCTCTCCATTATTATTTTCACTTTCATCCTGTGTTGTTTCGCTAGTTGTATCTTTTTCTGTATTATCTTGATCGACTTCTTCAACTATTTGGTCGTCATCTTGGATAGCGCTTACATTACTGTATAATGCAGCAAAAAACAGTTGTGATAGACACATACTAAAGACAACAAAAAGCTTTAGCACTTTTTTCATTATATCTTTCCCTCCCTTAAAAATATAATGTACTATTTCATTAAAGAAATAATATATCTAAAAAAAGTATACCCCCCCCCCGTCATTTTTCGTCAAGTGTTATTTTCCTTCAAAACAAAAAAGGTAACTATTAGGTCATTCAGTATCTAAAACTGTTGTTTAGTACTGTTGCCTATTATTTACCTTTTGATTATTTATCTTTTATAAAAACAATTGTTTGTACTTCCTGGTGCACTGCTTCCTTTTTTTACAAGTTGGATTTGGATTGCTTC
>NZ_JAJDKB010000104.1:0-2371 GCF_020589955.1 Faecalibacillus sp. TM498 | reverse complement strand
TAAAAAAAGCTATAAAGAATGCCTAATCCAAAAGATTAGGTTTCTTTACAGCCCCTTTTAGTTTGCACGTGTTTTGCTAAAGTAAAGAAGATCTGTTGCTTGCATGTTGTTTTCATAGATTTCTTGAGGATAATAATCAATGAAAAAGTTTTCAATTTTATGACTATAATGATAACCAAGCTTTGTATAAATAAGCATGTTTGTCATTGAACTATTGGCGGTACCAATTAAAAAAGTTGTTTTGTTTTGATAAAGATTTTCAATATATTGAAGTAAGGATTTTCCATATCCACGTCCTCGATTATTTTCTAAAGTAAGTAAGTTTTTAATTTCAAGGGTAGTATCATTGATTTCTTTAACAGCAATAAAAGCAAGAGGTGTTTGTTTTTCAAAGTAAGCAAATAATCTTCCATCTCTTAAATAATTTTCAACAAGATTAATATTAGGATCACTTTCGCATAATAAAGATGCATAATCTAATTTATTTTCAATAATTTCTTCAATCATGTTTTATTCCTCCAATAGAGGTATTTTAACATATTTTAGAATATGTTAAAATAAGTTGAGGTGAATTTCATGAATCATAAATTAAATAAGAAAAAAGTAGCATTTGTTATTATAATAGCTGTACTTATTATTTCTTTAGGTGTTTTTCTTTTTAATAATGTAAATCAATCTACAAAAAAAGAAACACCTAAAAATGTACAAGAAAAAACAGTACAAAAAGAAGAGAAAAAGAAAGAAGAAGCTGAAGTGAATTTTACTATTTCTTTTGCTGGAGATTGTACACTTGGAAACTATGCCGGACAAGCTTATGATGGATCGTTTAATCAAGAATATAAAAGACAAGGAAGTGATCCTACATATTTTTTAAAGAAAGTAAAAGAAGTCTTTGAAAAAGATGATTTGACAGTTGTTAATCTAGAAGGACCTCTTACAACAGCAAGTAATCATCTTGAAAAAGAATTTCCTTTTAGTGGAGCTCCTGAATATACAAAAATATTGACTTCTTCATCAGTAGAAGCAGTTACCCTCGCCAATAATCATAGTGAAGATTATTATGAAGCAGGTCTTCAAGATACAAAAAAATATTTAGATGAAGCTTCTATTGGTCATTTTGGTTATGATGATTACTACATAAAAGAAATCAAAGGCATCAAGTGTGGATTTCTTGGTTATCGTTCACTTTCAGTATCTATGAATAATGAAAGTGGTCATCAAAAAATTCAAAATGCGATCAATCATTTAAAAAATGAGGAACAATGTCAACTTGTTTTTGTTTATTATCATTGGGGTATTGAAAGACAATATCAAGCCAATGAGGATCAAAGATCACTGGCTAAGTTTACCATTGATGCTGGAGCAGATGCTGTCATTGGTTCACATCCTCATGTTGTTCAAGGAACAGAAACCTACAATGGAAAACCTATTGTTTATTCATTAGGTAATTTCTGTTTTGGTGGTAATCGTAATCCAAGTGATACAGACACAATGATTTATCAACTCTCTTATTCTTTTAAAGGAACGACACAAACAGGATATCAAGTACAAATTATTCCATGTTCTTTAACTTCATCAAGAGGAAGAAACGATTATCAACCTTATATTTTAAAAGATGAACAAGCAAGTAGAGTCATGGAAAAGATTAAGAAATATAGTTATTAAGAGGGTAAAAATGAATACTTTTCTAGAATTAATTCATAGTAGACATAGTTTTCGTGGAGAATATCAAGCAGTTCCAGTAAAAAGAGAGGATCTTATCAAAATAATGCAAGCAGGAATCGACGCTCCTTCTGGATGTAATAAACAAACAACAAGTTTTATTGCGATTGATGATCCACATATTTTAAAACAATTACTCAATGTTATAGATCCGCCAATAGGACAAAGTGCTCCTGCTGCCATTTGTGTTCTCACTCAACGTATCTATGCATATCGTGATAAATGTTTTGCCATACAGGATTATTCAGCAGCGATTGAAAATATGTTACTAGCAATCATTGCTTTAGGATATCAAAGCTGTTGGTATGAAGGGCATATTACTGATGAAGATCAAATCGGTAAAAAAATGGCACATATATTAAATGTACCAGATGATTATGAATTGGTATGCTTTTTGCCAATTGGCATTCCAAAAGAGAAAAATATTATAAAAACAAAAAAGAAATCATTTGATGAGCGTGCTTGGTTTAATGGTTTTAAGAACTCTAAATAAAAAGAAATGGGAAATTTTTTCTCATTTCTTTCTTTTTTCTACCTTTATATTACCACAAAATGGGCTTTTTTTCAAGACTAGTCATTTCTGTAAAAGTCTTGTCTAAAGTGAAAAGTTAAATTCCACTTTAGATATGACAAAGTGGATTTTAGTCTT
>NZ_JAJDKB010000103.1:0-2552 GCF_020589955.1 Faecalibacillus sp. TM498 | reverse complement strand
CTTTTACTTTTCCATTTTCATCTACTGTTGCTACATTTGTATTACTACTTGTCCAAGTATAAGACTCCGTAGCATCCATTGGTTCTATAGATAATCCTAATGTTATTTCTTTATTCTTTTCTATTGTAATATCAGCATTATCTAATTTTATACTTGTAATCGGTTTTATAACGTTAATTTTACATGAAGCTGTTAATCCGTTAACAGATGTTGCTGTTATTATAGCTACACCTACTTTATTGGCTGTTATATTTCCATTTTGATCGACTTTCGCAACTTCTTCATTGTCTGATTCCCAAGATAATGTTTTATCCATAACTGTATTTCCTGGAATGATTCTAGATTTTAATTGATATATTGAATTTAAATTCATATATAACTCATTTTTATCAAAGGCAATTTGTAATATTTTTGAATTGTCTTCAACCAATCTAAATCGTATAGCTTCAATATTATTCTTTTCATCTCCTGCTATTTGTCCCGATTTTACCCAATTTTGCCAGCCGATGTTTGATGAATGAACTTGATATTCTAATCTATATCCTGGCAGATCCAAGTTTAAATTTATAGCTTTAATTGCTTTATTTTGACCTGTTGTACCTAAAACTGTATTTGGATTTATTTCATCATAATTTTGCCAACCTTTTTCATCTACATATACTTTTCCCGAAAGGTTATATTCTTCTGCATTGTCTATTCCCAAATGAAACGCTTGCAAATAAATTGATTTTCCAACGGTTCCACCTATTTGTGAATCAGGAACATAATTTAGCCAACCTTTATCTGCAATATGTCCATTATAATAAATCTTTGGAGCAGTTACCTTGATATCATCATCTTTCACTAGCTTAAAGTCTATTGCTTGAATTTCATTATTGCCATCACCTGCTTTATTTCCCTGTTTTACCCATGATTGCCATCCTAAATTAGAACTATGAACACGATATTCTAAATGATAACCTGGAACATTTTCTAAACCAAAATTAACTTGCGTCATTGCTTTTCCATCAATTCCTATCAATGTATCATTTTCAATATTATCATAATTTTTTTGTCCAGCTGTAGTTTTTATTGTTCCATAAAGGTGAGTTGAATATGGAACATTTAATAAATTCATTTTTAATTGATATAGCTTAAGTGATCTTCCCGTTGTTCCTGTTGAATTTGGTTCTGTTACTTGATTCTGCCAACCAATTTTTTGAGTTTTTGCATTATATTGAATAGTTGGTGCATTTGATGCCTTTCCCGTACCTTGATTAACAACATTGCTAGTATTCCTATCGTTTTGCGCATAGCTATTATATGCTGAAACAACTAAAGACTTAAAGCTTTCCCATCCCATAGTTCCTTTTGTTCCTTCTATAGTATTATGTGGACAGTTTTTCCCACTCCAATCTCTATGCATTCTTATCGCATCACTTGGTAAACCACATTCATATAACAATCTAGCTGCTAGGTATGCCGCATTTCTTTCTGCTTGTGCATAATTTCCATCTGAATTTTCACAAATTTCAATAGAAACCGACCCACAATTTCCCATTGCTTGTCCATCACCAGCATGCCAGGAATTTTCATTGATTGGAATACTTTGCCAAATTTCTGTATTATCTACAGTATAATGCCAAGAAGCCGTTCTATTATTTCCATTATACTGCAAATTAGCGTGAGAACGAGCATTAGCACCTTTCCCCGAACTTGCTGTATTATGAATTGTAATATACTTTGGTTTCATACTATAACCAGCTCGTGCATCATCTGAATATCGAGGAATTATTTTTTGATAGATTGGTATACCATTGACACTTCCTACCGACAAACTACTTGGAACATCTAAAAATGTCATTCTTCCTCCACTAATATAATTCCCATTATTATCACAACTTGTACTAATCCATCCATCCCCATAATCAGTTTCAACATAAACAAATGAACCTGCAACATATTTAGCAGTATAATATCCAGCTGGAATAGTGGTATTAGTACGATACTTACTTGAAAATGCTGGTTCTTTAAATAAAGTAGTTGCTACATGTGTTTGTACAGCTGTATCTGTATCGATTATCTCTCTTACTTTTTTATAAGTTGTCGATATGCCTCCATTATTTAAATAAAATGTAGAGCCTACTCTATTATAAGCATAATATACATTATCATCATTTCCATGAACAACGTAATTTCCTGATCTTGTATAATTACTTGCAAGATACCTTACTAATCCATTATCCTCATTTTCAAATGAATCTATTCCACTTTGATCTTCAAATTCCTTAGCAAGTTCATCTCTTCCTATTTCTTCGTTATCCTGATCTAAATTATTAACATCCTGCGAAGATACTAATTCATCTCTGTTTTCTAACTTTTCATTATTATTTATATCATTTATTGCTAGTACTGTCCCCGGAGATAAAAGAAACATCGATATAGCTAATGATAAAAAATTTCTGCCTTTCATTTCATTATTCCTGGTATATTGTAATTGACCCATCTGAGTAGTCATCTACAATATACATTCCTTTCTATCAATCTTATTTATCCGCGATTGATTACGTTTT
>NZ_JAJDKB010000102.1:0-2747 GCF_020589955.1 Faecalibacillus sp. TM498 | reverse complement strand
ATTTTTCCTCCTATTATTATATAGACAATTTTTTGATCTTTTTCTTTTTATTTTTAAAAAAAAAAGTAAAAAAATAACAATAAATGATTGTTTTTATTGTTATTTCTTTGGTTTAATAGTTAAAATGTTATTTTCTTGTAATAAAGAGAGTTGATCTATATTTTTAAATAAATATATGCTTTGTTGATTTTCTTTATCTATATCAAGATATTCATCTTGATATAGATGATGATCATTTATTAAATGTTGAATCAAGGCAATTTGTTTTTGATCCAAATGCATTCTTTGTTCCTTATTTTCCTTATTATATTTCAAGTTTTTTTGAAATTGTTTACGATAAACACTCGGTGTAATCCCATATAAATCTTTAAATGCTTGACTATAAGCCTTTGCAGACATTCCACAAGAAAATGCAATCTCATCAATCGAGTCTTTCCCCGCTAGTAACTTTTCTAATGAATGTCGTATTCTTACCATTGATAAATATTTTACAAAACTAACACCTGTATATTTTTTAAATAAACGTGAAGCATAGGAGATACTAAAAGAAAGATTTTGAGCAACATCTTCTAAATGAATATCTTCTTGGTAATGTTGATCAATGAATAAAATAGCTTTCATATAATTTTCATGATTTTTAGAAGAAAGTGGTAAATTTTCTAAAGAGAATTCTTGATTCTGACTAATCATGTAAATTAATTTTGATATTACTAAATTTAATAAATAGATGTTATCTTTGTTTTCAATAAAATGTAAAAGTAAGATGCCTAATTGTTGTTTTATTTGAAATAATAGAGATTTATTTTGATTTTCTCTACAAATAAGAGATTGAAAACTATGATCTATATCTCCTACCATATAATGAGGTAAATAAGAAAAATCAATATGTAATGTTAAAATAATACTTTCTTTTTCATTCATCTTTAGCATATGAATATCATTAGGAGCAATAATAGCTAATTCATGTTCATAAATAACAGTCGACATTTTTTCTGTAATAACTTCATAATTTCCTTTTAAAACATAAGAAATTTCTAAAGAAGATTGTCTTGAAAAAACTTGTCGATCAAATTGATTAATACTTAGACTTAATGGATATTCAAATTTTTGACCCGAAAAGTCATAATAATAATTCATATTTTGCATAGTCTCATCTCTTTTCATTAATCTCATTATACCATAAAAAAATGGTTAGTTTTCAATACCAACCATTTCATTTTCATAAAAATTTGCTTTATTTTCATACATTTTAGTATCTGCTTCTTTGATGAGTTCATCAACATCGTTTATATTATAGCACCAAGAAACACCTACAGAACACGAAATACCATTTTGTTCTAAATACTTCTTTGATTGTTCAACTTGCTTTATAAAACTAGCTTCTTTAACATCTACTGAAAGAACAACAAATTCATCCCCACCAAAACGATAAGCTTTTCTAGGAAAACACTCATTAATCAAATAAGCAGTTTTCTTTAAAACGGCATCACCTTCTAAATGTCCTTGTAAGTCATTGATCTTTTTTAATCCATTTAAATCAAAATAAGCAATACCAATATCCTTATTTTGACTTTCTTTAATCTTATCAATTCGTTCTATCAGAGCATTACGATTAAAAATATGTGTCATTGAATCTAAATAACTCATTGTTTTTAATTTTTGTTCCTGTTGTTTTCTATTCATACTCTCAGAAACAAAGAAAACAACCGAAGATAATAAGCTACTATTATCACATCTTCTTCGTGGATTATCAACACCCAAAAATCCAGTAATAATTTCATTTTCTATCAAAGGCACTGCAATAAGACTCGTTATATTTTGTAATTTTAAAAGACGATAGGTTTCAGAATTTTTATCAACCTCCTCTTCTAAACTTTTTATATAAAATGTTCCATCAACCTTAAAACGATCTAACCAATATTGAATAGTTTCTAAAGAAACGTTTTGCAAATTATTTATTTCCGGAGTTGCCCCTTCTTCTGTATACTCAAAAAGATTAGATGTCGTATTTTGTTCATAGTCTATTTGAAAAATATAGGCACGATCACCTTGAAAAAACTCAGTAATAAGACATAACAAATCATTAATAGCATCATCGATTTCACTATGATAAGTTAAAGCATGAATACATCTATTTAATGTCGTTGCTGCAAGTAAAGATTCTTTTAATTCTATTTGACTTTTTTCATACTTTTTTGACATTCGATAATAAACAATTACAAAAATCATCACAAGTAATAAAACAAGCATAAAAATAACAAGTAACGGATATTTTTCTATTGCTTCAACTATCATACTAACAACCCCTTTCATTATAGATTATATTCACATGTCAATTAAAAAAATGTCGGTTTTAGACTAAATAATTTTATAGTTTTTCCTACATTTTTATTTTATTCTTTACAGCAACCATCAATATTTATTACAAATATAAGTGTCTGCTGCAAATACATTAGCAGGCACTTGTGTAAAGATTATCATAACGTAAGTATACTTGCCATTATTTTACTTATCCTTACATTCATTTTTTATTTTTTTGCTCTGGTATTTAAAATAGATTATAGTAAATAATTCCATGTACATCTTTATTTTACCATTTATGGCACCTTATTTTTAAATTAGGTGCGAAATGTCGTTTTTGAGGTGTGAAATGCAAAAAATAAATATCATATTTTTATGATAAAAAAGGGACAAAATAAATTTTGTCCACATGGTAATAATCTTTGAAGATTATTACCTTTTTAGTG
>NZ_JAJDKB010000101.1:0-2889 GCF_020589955.1 Faecalibacillus sp. TM498 | reverse complement strand
GAAGCAATCCAAATCCAACTTGTAAAAAAAGGAAGCAGTGCACCAGGAAGTACAAACAATTGTTTTTATAAAAGATAAATAATCAAAAGGTAAATAATAGGCAACAGTACTAAACAACAGTTTTAGATACTGAACGACCAAATATTTACCTTTTTTATTTTATAAAAGAGATGACTACATAAAACTAATTATTAACTTTCATGACAGTTCCTTTAAAAAAATGAATGATAATGTGTGAAAATATATTTTGTGATTTAAATTTTTTTTTTTACTGATATAATAAATGATAGGTTTTAGGGGAAGGAAGTGAAAAAACTTATGAATAGAAAAATTACATCGATTTTAATGTCTTTTTCATTGATTTTTAGTATCGTACCTTTTTATAATGTTTCGGCAATAGTAGATGACAGCAATAATTTGGATGATTATACTGTTGCTAAACAAGAAGTACCAAGTGATTATGAAATTACTACTGTTGATGAAAATGGGAATGTAATCTCCTTAGAAACAGTGGAACAAAATATGCCAGATACTTCAGATGATTTGGATGAAAAAGATTTATTTGTACAACCTGAGGAACAATCTAGAGCAAGAGCATCTAATTCTAGTGTTTCAGTTGTTAACTTTAGGACAAAACCAAGTAGCAAAGAAAATACAGAGTATAAGGAAGATGGTACTAATCGTGATGGTTATACTAATGGATACTATGCAGCAGATGCAGCTTTTTTAGGTTATGATAATGAGGTGTCACCTACAAAAGTAAAATTTATGCAATCAGGTGTTATTGGTTGGGTAAATCTTAATGAGGTTGAGGTTTTAGATTATACTAGTTCTTCTGTTCAAACATTAAGTAAATATTATGTAAAAAATGGAAGACTTTATCATGGAATTAGTACAAAATTGTCAAATACGGCATATAGTAGTAATTTAGATTGTGGAGTTAAGCCATCTTATTTAAAGGATAATACAGATTATTATAGTTATGATGGCCATTATTTTTATGAGGGAAGTACATATAGTAGTTATAAAACCATGTTAGAAGATTATAAAACTAATGTTAGAACACATTCGGTGAATAGTTCTAATCCGTATTATAATTATTATCAATATTTATCTCATAGAAGTTTAACAACATATAATGCATCACAATTGAATCAAGCTATTTCTTATTTTTCTAAAGATAATAGTAAAATGAGAAATGAAGGGAATGCATTTATTTCAAACCAAAATACATATGGAACAAATGCAATGTTGATGATAGGTGTGGCTGCTAATGAAAGTTCATGGGGTTCAAGTAATATTGCACAGAATAAGAATAACTTATTTGGTCATCATGCTTATGATAAAGATCCAAATGGAAGTGCAAATGGCTATTCTTCAGTAGATTATAGCATTTATTATCATTCGGCAATCTTTTTATCCAAAGGATATTTAGATCCTATTACAGATTATCGTTATTATGGTGCTTTCTTAGGAGATAAAGCAAGTGGAATAGGTGTAAAATATGCTTCTGATCCATATTGGGGAGAAAAAGCAGCAAGTATTTGTTGGAAAGTAGATAACTATTTAGGTGGTACAGATTCTAAAAAATATACAATTGGTATAAAGGATACATTAAGTAATTTACATAGTGTTGTAAATATAAAAAATTCGTCAAATGCGAATTCGACTACTTTGTATTCAACATATCCAACTAGCTCAAAAATTTCAAACAAGACACTTGCGCCATCAAATTTTGCATTTCTTATTTTAAAAGATGGTAAATCAAATGGATATTATAAGATACAATCTGATGGTTCTATTGATTCAACACGCTCTAAAATAGTTGTTCAATCAGAATATAACTATGATTCAAATTATGCATATATTCCAACTAATTCAATAACGATTGTAAGTAATGGCAGTAATTCTTCTTCTCAATTGAATACTTCAAATGTAGAAGGACAACCAACTGGTAAAACAGATAGTGAACCAACTCTATATTACCAATCTAATTGTCAAAACGTAGGGTGGTTAAATCAAGTCAATGAACCAAATACAACTGGAACAACAGGTAGGTCTTTAAATTTGTATCAATTAAAGTTTGATTTAAAAAATGCAAATCCAACAGCCTATTTGTCTGGAAAGATTTATAATTCAAAAGGATGGAAAACCTATGATAAAATTAATAATGATACGGTTGTTGGAGATGAATCTTCACCTATACAAGTTATAAATTTTTCAGTTAATTGTTTAACGGGATATAAGTTACAATATAGAGTTCATAGTGCTGATATAGGTTGGCAATCTTGGATAGATGAAGGAAATAATGCAGGTGTTAGTGGAAAAAATATTCAAGCAATCGATTTTAGAATTGTAAAAGATAGCACAGTTACTAGATTACCAGGTATATATTATAGTCAACATTTGAGCAATATAGGATGGACTAATAATTTAACAAATGGTAATGGTTATGGAAATACATCTGAAAATTTGGAAGCCTTAAAAATAGGAGTAGATAATTTAAATAACTATAATTTAACAATTAAAACATTAGATACACAAAATAAAAATAATACATATACTAATGTTACTAATTCAACAGTTATTGGCTCTACTGGACAATCGTTAGGATTAAAGATGATTAACATGTCATTATCTAATAGTAACAATTATGAACTTAAATATAGGGCATATATTGATGGAAATTGGACAAAATGGATATCACAAGGTAATGATTGTGGATCAAAAAATACTGGAGTTATAAAAGATATACAAATCAAATTAGTTTATGTTTTACATATTACATCAGTTTCATTAAATAAGAGTAGTTTGTCTTTGTCAAAAGGAAATACTGAAACATTACAAGCGACGATCAATCCAAGCGATGCAACAGATGATAAGACACTA
>NZ_JAJDKB010000100.1:0-3093 GCF_020589955.1 Faecalibacillus sp. TM498 | reverse complement strand
ATAAAAAAATTAAAAGTATAAAAAAAGCCGATAAAATCGACATATTGAAAGAAATGGTTTAAATGTAGTTCTAAAAAATATAGTGATAACTTCTAAAGACGGGTATTCCTTTCATTAGTTTAGGTTGACGTCTACCTTAATTTTATTATATCTTATATTACTATATTGTCAATAATACCTTTATAATAATAGTATGGTAATTATAATATTATAATGCTATAATTATTTTGGTGATATAGTTATGGCAAAATCAAATAGCTTTTTTAATATAGATATGCTTGTTTTAAGTTTGTTAAAAGTAAGTGATTGCTATGGATATGAATTAGTAAAAAAAATCAAAGAAGTTTCAAATAATACATTAGATATAAAAGAAGGTACACTTTATCCCGTAGTGCATAACCTATTGAAAAAAGAATACATTTCTAGTCGAGATGAAATAGTAAATAAAAAAGTAAGAGTTTATTATCATATTGAACCTATAGGAAGAGACTATCTAGAAAAAACAATTACTGATTTTAAAAAAAATATTAAAGGTGTATTCGACATTATTGAATATGGTGAGGTGGAAAAAAATGAATAAAGATTCAAAAAAATTTATTAAATATGTAAAAAGAATAATTCCTATCCATTCAAAAGATAAAAGAGAATTTATCTTATTATTAACTCAAAGAATAAAAGAATTTTCAGATGATTTAGAGAGATGTACTTATCAGGATATTGTAAATGAATTTGGTACGCCTAATGAGGTTGCAGGATCTTATATTGAAAATATGGAAAGTAATGAACTCATAAAAAAACTAAATAGGGAAAAGTTACTTAAATATTTTCTTTCAACACTTCTAATTTTAATAACTCTATTATGGGGATTTAAAATGTATAGATTAAATCAATTATATGAAGAAGCAAAATCAGAAACACATGGTTATATTACTGAAGAAATTATTAAATAAAAGGAGAAAATTTATGAAAAAAATTATATTATTTTTAAGCTTATTTTGTATTTTATGCATACCTTCACAAGTAAATGCTTATAATTATGAAAATATTTCACAGATAGAATATTTGGAAGATGGTTCGTATATTGAAACAACTATATTTGTATCTAATGATTATGCCAGATCTCAAAAAACTGCTAGTAAAATTGCTAGATATAATAGTAGTACGGGCGTTCAACAATGGTATGTAACTGTAACTGGAACGTTCTCATATGGTAATGGATCAGCAAAATGTATTTCATCATCAGTTAAGTCAGGTGTATATAATAATAAATGGGCTATTTCGAGTAAATCTGCTTCTAAATCAGGAGCAACAGCAATAGCATCTGCAACAGCAAAACATAGCTATGATAATACATCTTATGAAACAAAAAAATTAACTGTTAGACTTACTTGTAGCTCTACAGGAGTATTATCATAATAATTGAATAGCATTACAAGGTAAATATCAGATTTCATTAAGTTATATAGCATTTGTCATTTTATATAATTGTATGTTTATAATTATATTTAAGTATTTGTTATTTATTGTTTTTGATATGAATTAACTATCCAGTATTAAAATATAATCCTCAGCTCATAAGTAAAAAAGGAACGTCAGAACATGGAATTGGTTTATCAAGTGTAAAATCAACTTTAAAAAAATATAAATCTGAAATATCTTTTTCAGAAGATAAATATTGGTTTACTGTTCTTATAGTTATTGATAAATACGAATATATTCATTAGTATTCATTTAAAAGAAATTGTTCATCTACAATTTCTTTTTTGTTATAATGTGGTAAATGAGGTAATGATATGAAAAAAACAAAAGAAACAATTATTGATGCTTTTTGGCAATTATTAGAAGAAAAACCATTTAATAAAATAACGGTTCAAAACATTGTCGAACGCTGTCATTTAAATAGAAATACATTCTACTATCATTTTCAAGATATTCCTAATTTAGCAGAATATACTGTTAAATCATGGGCAGATCAAATTATTCAAAATAACTATGAATTTGGTTCACCAATGACATGTCTTGTACCACTTATAGAAGAATGTAATCAACATAAAAAAGCTTTTCAACATCTTTATAATTCATCACAAAAAGATGAGTTTATTACCTATATGAATCATGTCGCTTTACATATTGTTAAAATGTTTATGAAACAATCTTCACATTATGTATCAAGAAGTGAAGATGAAAAGGGAACATTAACACATTTTTATAAATGTTTAATGATTGGTATTTTAATTGATTGGTTAGAATGCCAAGGAGATTATGATTTAAAATTATTTGTAGAAAAAATCTATCATTTAATAGATAGTTCCTCACAGACTTTATTATAAGTCTGTTTTTTTGGTTATTTTACTTATTTTGTCCATTTTATAATCAATAAAAGAGGACTATATTATAAGTAGGAAGTGATACATATGAAAACATTAAATAAAGTAAAAACAAGTATTTGGATCAACGCACTTAGTGCAATTATTATTGGGATTTTATTCTTGATCAATCCTCAAGAATCATTTCAAATGATTACGATTATTGCAGGAATAATTATTACATCAACAGGTATTCTTGATTTTATTTATTATTTAAATGGTTGGCTTGATATTTATTTTATGAAGAATACATTATTAAGTGGTTTTCTAAAATGTTTGTTAGGAATTTTTGTGTTAACACATATACCACTTATGACAACTTTCTTCTCTTATATTTTTAGTTTATATATTATTGTTAGTGCTTTATATTGTTTTGAAGCCTATACGTTTATTAAATCAATGATAAGTTATTCTTTAACTTTTGATTATGTTGTTGTCACAATTTTAATATTTACAGGTCTTGCGATGTTCTTTTTAGCACCAAGTACAGTGATTTCATCTTCATTTGTGATTGGTATATTATTTTTAATTAATGGAATATCTAATCTCTTTATTGTCTTTAGATTAACAAGAATTATTAAACAATACAGAACCTATATTCAATAAGCAGAGAAATCTGCTTTTTTTAAATAATTAAAACATTTTAGCACTCATCTATTGACAGTGCTAAAGTCAAGAGCTATAATGTATTTAGAAATTAGGAAAGGTATTAATAAAGAACCTAGTT
>NZ_JAJDKB010000099.1:0-3163 GCF_020589955.1 Faecalibacillus sp. TM498 | reverse complement strand
GAAGCAATCCAAATCCAACTTGTAAAAAAAGGAAGCAGTGCACCAGGAAGTACAAGTAATAAATTTCATAGATATAATTCTTGGGTTTCTCAATTGAATGTTGCTAAAGATACTTCACAATTAATAGTTGTATCTGCTAATGGTTCTAATTATGCAACTGTTTCTATGCATACAAAGGGATCTGATGGATACTGGGCTGATAATTATTCGGTAACAGGAAGAGTTGGAAAAAATGGTATTGGAAAAACTTCTGAAGGAGATAAAAAAACTCCAACGGGTGTTTATACATTTGGATAAACATTTGGAGTGGCTGATAATTCGGGATCATCTAGAGGTTATTTAAAGGTAAATAATAATCACTATTGGGTAGATGATAGTAGCAGTATTTACTATAATAAATTAGTTGATATTTTTCAAACAGGAAAAAGATGGAATTCTGCTGAACATCTTGCTAAATATCCAAAAGCTTATAAATATGCTATAGCTATTACTTACAACACAGAATGTATACCAGGTAGAGGATCTGCAATTTTCTTACATTGTGATACGGGAAATGCTACTGCTGGATGTATTTCGCTTCCTGAATCAACAATGATTTATACATTACAAAATTTACATAGTGATACTAAAATTGTTATTGATTATAGTGGTAATTTATCTAGATATTAGTATAAATGGTAGATTAATTTGATTAATCTACCATTTATAATTGTTATTTTTCTTTTAGAAATATATAATGTAGTTGTTTTTGGGGAGGATCAAAATGAAAAAGTTATTTAGTTTTTTTATTTGTTTATCAATATTTTTGCCAACATCGGTATTTGCATTAGATGAACAAAATGAAGATTTATCACAGTATAGTTATAGTGTAAGTGATGATGAAAATTTTCAAGATGGTGTTATGTCAAATCCAGATGGATATGAAGGAACTGGATATGTAACTGAAAATAATTCACAAAGTCAAATATCTCAATCTATGGCTAGAGGTTCTGGTTATAATTTAACATGGGGCTATGAAAATGGTAAGAAAGCCATGTATGATGGAAATGGCGTTAGATTTGGATATGGTGAATGTAAAAAAGTAATTGATGTTTCATCATATAATGGCGGTATCAATTGGTCTGCAGTTAAATCTGGTGGAGTAGATGGTGCTATTTTAAGAATTACCTCATTTGCCGGTGGAAATATGCATGAAGATGCACAATTTGCTAATAACTTACAAGGTTGTAGAAATGTGGGTATGCCTTTGGGTATTTACATGTATAGCTATGCTACTGATACATCTAAAGCAGCCAACGAAGCTAATTACGTTGTTGGATTATTAAGAAAATATGGAGTGCGTCCATCAGAATTACAATATCCTGTTTATTATGATATGGAATCTAATAATTCGGTAGCAGGATTAAGTGTTGATCAAAATGCAGCAAATGCAGAAACGTTTATTAGTATTTTAAATGCAAATGGTTATACAGCTAATGTATATAGTTATACAAGTTATTTGAATTCAAATTTAAATAACCCTAGAATTCATAAATATGTTTCTTGGGTTGCACAATATGGAAAAAAATTAAGATTTGTTAACAATTATTATAAAGGTAATTATGGATGGCAATATCAATCTAATGGTTATGTTTCAGGTGTAAATGGTGAAGTAGATGTAAGTTGTTTTTCTAATTTTTATGGGTATGACTCATCAAATCATATAAATCAACCACTAGGTAGAGATAGCAGCACACCATACCTTGAATATAGAGCTAATAATGCAGGTGTAGAATGGTTACCATATTTTGTTGAACCAAATACAGCAGGAACAACAGGAAGAAGTTTACCATTATATCAATTAAAATTTAAATTAAATAATATGCCTAATTCATCACATTTATCTGGAGTTATTAAAAATTCTTCACAAACATTAACTTATGATAATATTGAAAGTGATGATACTATTGGAACAAATGGTTCTGCTATGAGACAAGTTATGTTTAATTTAGAAAATGTACCGGGTTATCATTTAGAATATCAAGTACACAGTTCTAATATAGGATGGCAAAATTGGGTAAAACAAGGAAATTATGCTGGTGATGGAAATAACGAAATTCAAGCGATTGATTTTAGATTAGTAGCTGATGATACAGTTAAAGTAGAATATCCTCAAATTTATTATAGAGGTCATATTGCTGATAAAGGATGGTTATCATATGTTCCTGATTCGCAAATTGCTGGTACTGTAGGACAAGGAATCTTTTTACAAGCACTTCAATTTGGTATGGATGGAGAAGATAATTATAATTTAAGTGGAAAAGTATATGTAGATGGTATTGGATGGAAAGAATATACAAATATTAAATCTGATACAGTATTAGGAACAACTGGACAAAACAAAGCAATCAAAGCAGTTAATTTTAAATTTAGTGATTTTTTAGGATATAAATTGCAATATCGTGTTCATCTATCAAATAAAGGATGGCAAAATTGGGTAGATGAAGGAACTGATGCAGGAGATAAAACGAATAATATAGAAGCTATTAAATTTAGATTAGTTACTGATAGCGGAATCATTAATAAAATCACATTAAATAAAGAAGAAGTAACTTTAGAAAAAGGAAGCAAAGATTCTTTAAGTGTAAGTTTTAGACCAACTAATACAACAATGGATAAAACAATTCATTGGTCATCAAGTAATGATAAAATAGTAACAGTTGATCAAAATGGAAATATTCATGCAGTAGGAGCAGGAAATGCTAAAATTACTGCTGAAACAGTTAATGGAGTTAAAGCAACATGTGATGTCAAATCAATCATTTCTATTAGTTCTATTGAATTGGACAAAACAAATGAAACAATTGAAACAGGAAAGACAGTTCAATTAAATGCATCAATCAATCCAAACGATACAACTGAAGATAAAACTTTAGAATGGACAAGTAGTAATACAAATGTAGCAACAGTAGATGAAAATGGAAAAGTAAAAGCAGTAGGTGGCGGAGATACAACAATTACTGTCAAATCAAAAAATGGAAAAGAAGCAAAATGTCAAATACATGTCTTAAGTCATATTGATTCAATTTCATTAAATAAAAAAGAGTTAAAAGTAGAAAAGACAAATACTGAAACATTACAAGCGACAATCAATCCAAGCGATGCAACAGATGATAAGACACTA
>NZ_JAJDKB010000010.1:0-72801 GCF_020589955.1 Faecalibacillus sp. TM498 | reverse complement strand
CAGGTGTTACCATCAAAGATGATGTTGCACGTGAATTAACTGAAAAAGGTTTATAAAAAAGGCGGAAGCCTTTTTTATTTTATGGTATACTTTTACAGGTGATTATTATGGAAGAATTTTCAAGAACAGAACTATTAATAAAAAAAGAAGGAATAGAGGCCTTACAAAACAGCACCGTTGCTATTTTTGGTGTTGGTGGTGTGGGTGGTTTTGTCGTTGAAGCACTGGCTCGAGCTGGTGTAGGGACACTTCATATCATTGATCATGATACGGTTTCTATTTCGAATCTTAACCGTCAAATTATTGCGACACATCAAACAATAGATCAAAAAAAAGTAGAAGTTATGAAAGAACGTATTTTATCTATTAATCCACATTGTCATGTTTTAACATATGATGATTTCTTTTTACCTGAAACAGTTGATCATTTTCCCTTTGATGAGTTTGATTATATTGTAGATGCTGTTGATACAGTAACAGCTAAAATTAAATTGGTAGAAATAGCACAAGAAAAAAAGATTAAAATTATTTCATCAATGGGGACAGGTAATAAGTTAGATCCAACAAAGTTGGAGGTAACTGATATTTATAAAACATCTATTTGTCCGCTTGCTAGAGTTATGAGAAGGGAACTTAAGAAAAGAAAAATACCAGCTTTAAAAGTTGTTTATTCTACAGAAAAGCCCATTGAAACAGATGCACCTGTAGATCTTGAGACACATAAAAAAACACCTGGTAGTATTTCTTTTGTACCAAGTTGTGCAGGTTTGATCATTGCAAGTGTTGTTGTAAGAGACTTACTACATATAAAGTAGAAAGAAGGTGAAATTCATGAAAAAAGTAACTTTTGCGATTTTAGCACATGTTGATGCTGGAAAAACAACATTATCTGAAGCAATGCTTTTTCATGCAGGTGTTATTAAAAAAATGGGAAGAGTTGATAAGGAAGATTCTTTTTTAGATTATGATATACAAGAAAGAAAAAGAGGTATTACTATTTTTTCAAAAGAGATCTCATTTATGTATCGAGAAAGTCAAATGACTTTTTTAGATACACCTGGGCATAATGATTTTAGTTGTGAAATGGAAAGAACGTTACAAGTGTTAGATTATGCTATTCTTGTTATTTCGGCTAAAGATGGTATACAAGCACACACAAAAACAATTTGGAAATTATTGCAAACTTATCAAATTCCTACTTTTATTTTTGTTAATAAGATGGATAGTACGTACTCAACCAAAGAGCAATTATTACAAAATATTCAAAAAGAATTAAATGAAAATTGTTTTGCAATTGATGAAAACTTTTATGAAAACATTTCTTTATTAAATGATGAATTATTAGAAAAGTATCTTAATCAACAAATGAAACAAGAAGATGTTCAAAAAGTTATTTCTTTAAGACAAATGTTTCCTGTATTCTTTGGTTCAGCGTTAAAAGATGAAGGTGTAGAAGAATTTATGGAAGCTTTAGATTTATATACTTGTCAAAAAGAAGCTTTAGATATTTTAAGTGGGATTGTTTTTAAAAAGACATTTCATAAACAAAAAAATTTAACGCATTTAAAAGTAACAGGTGGGACTTTGCATGTTAAAGATGTTATTAGTGAAAGTAAAGTAGATGAATTAAGAATTTATACAGGACAAGGCTATCAAAGTGTTCAAAGTGCTTCAACAGGTGATATAGTGGCTTGTTTGGGTTTAGATGAGTTACCTATTGGTTTTACATTTGGAAATCAAAAACAGACACAACAAAATATTTTAAAGCCTTTTATGTCTTATCAAATTTTACTTCCTGATGATATTGAAAAAAGTAAAGCTATTGAACAAATACTAAGTATTGGTAAAGAAGATCCAAGTTTACAATTTGAATATAATCAACGATTAGGAATTCTTTCAGTTAAAATTATGGGAGAAATTCAATTAGATACTTTACAAAATCTTATTTTGGAACGTTATGGATTTTTAATTCATTATGATGAAGGAAGAATTACTTATTTAGAAACGATTTTGGATAAAGTTGAAGGAGTAGGTCATTTTGAACCCTTACGTCACTATGCTGAAGTGCATATCTTATTAGAACCTTTAGAAAAGGGCAAAGGACTTGTGTTTGAAAATCAATGTCAAAGAAATACTTTACCGCTTAATTTTCAAAATCTTGTTTTAACACATATGCAAGAAATTCAACATCTTGGTGTTCTTACAGGATCGCCTATTACAGATATGAAATTGACTCTTGTTACAGGAAAATCCCATTTAAAACATACTGAAGGCGGAGATTTTAGAGAAGCAACCTATCGAGCAATTCGACAAGGCTTAAAAAAGGCAAAATCTCTTTTATTAGAACCTTATTATGAATTTGAGATGATTGTAGAAAATCATATTTCAAGTAAGATTATTTATGATTTAGATACATTTCATAGCGATTATCAAATAAGTTATGAACAGGATTTAACAATCATTAAAGGAAAAGCACCTGTTCGTTATTTAATGACTTATCAAAAGGATTTTCTTTCGCTTACAAAAGGTAATGGGAAGCTGTTCTATCAAATGGCTGGTTACTTTGAATGTCATGATCAAGAAAAAATTATTCAAGAAATTGGCTATAATAGTGAAGAAGATGCTTTATTTCCTACAGGTTCTATCTTTTGTAAACAGGGTGCAGGATTTTATGTCCCTTATGATGAAGTAGCAAATTATATGCATTTACCTTATGTATATCAAAAAAATAAACCACGTCCAGTTACAAAAAATTATAAAGTCGATGATAAAGAGTTAGAGGAAATATTTATTAGAACATATGGACCAATTAAAAGACGACTTTCTAAAGAAATGAATCGTAAAATAGAAAAACAGGTTGAAGAAAAAAAGACAATTTTACCAGAATGTTTATTAGTAGATGGATATAATATTATTTTTTCGTGGGATGAATTAAATGAACTTGCTAAAACAAATTTAGACCATGCTAGACATCGTTTAATAGATATTTTGAATAATTATCAAGGTTATCGAAAATGTTTGCTGATTGTTGTTTTTGATGCTTATAAAATTAAAAAGAATATTGGTTCAATTGAAAAAAATGATAATATTTATGTTGTTTATACAAAAGAAGCGCAAACTGCAGATAACTACATAGAGAAAGTAACACATGATTTATCACAAAAATATCGTGTTTATGTAGCTACTTCAGATGCTTTAGAACAAATTATTGTTTCTTCTAGAGGGGCTATGCGTATTTCTGCAAGAGAATTCGAATTATTGGTTAAAGAAACACATCTTCATGAAATTGAAGAATTTCAAAGAAAAAATAAACAAATGAAAAATTATTTATTAGAGGATTTAAAAAAGAATTAGCAGTCAAATGACTGCTAATTTTGTATATCATGATGTACATAGTAACTTTCATCATCAATGCCTAAAAATTGATAACCTTTTTCTTTATAATATTGGATGATAGAAGGAAGAGCAGCTACAGTTGTATCTTTAGCATCTGTATCATGTGCTAAAAGGACAATATTTTGATGTGTTTCACTTGTAGCTTGTTTAATGATTGTTGCAGTTGGGATATGATTGCCACTTGCATCTGTTGTATCACCATTCCAGTCATAATATTGATAACCTTGTTTAATGACTTCACGTGTTAATTGAGACATGATACCATGACAATAGTTTTTAGAAATACGATTAGAACTTCCTCCTGGAAAACGAATATAGTGGACTTGAATACCAATAAGTTGTTTAACCATTTGTTTTATTTTTTTAAGGTCCTTGAAATAAGCATCCTTAGAGGAATAAATATCTTGATATTCATGCAAATAACTATGCAAACCAATAGTATGTCCTTGTTTATAAGCTTCAATAATATATTGATTATATTCTTGATGACATCCTGTAACAAAAAAAGTTGCTTTAGCGTTGTATTTTTTTAATATTTTTAAAATGCGATCAGTATTTTGACTGGGACCATCATCAAACGTAAGATACACTATTTTTTTATTAGATTCTATATGTGTGCCAATTTCTATTTTTTTAACGACAGTTACTTTTCTTTTGAAAGTCGCTTGGTTATTGGAAAGATCATTTGCTTTATAATAAATTGTATAGTTTCCAATTTGATTGGGATTAAAATCATTGGTATCAATTGTTAAATTGTATTGATTAGAATTATCCTTAATAATAATTCCTTTTTTTAAATCGTAAGATTTCCCTTTTTCAATTTTTAAAGATTCAGATTCTTTAATAGTTGGTTTTTTTGTATCAATCACTTCTATTTTCAAATGATATGTTTTTCCTTTAAAAAAATAAGTCACTGTATAATGTCCTAAAGTTTGATTGTTTAAATCATTTGCATTATAAGTGACGTCATTAATAGAACCATTTTTAACTTTTTTAATATATTTTTTATAATAAAATGGACTATTGATTTCAATTGTTGGATGATCAATAAATATAATCTTTCTTTGAAAATAAAAGTAACCCAGTATACTCATTATTCCTATTAAACAACATAATAAAAGATGTCTTTTCATGGTTTCCCCTCATATCAAAGATATGTAAATAATTATAAATGTTGAACTAAAATTTTTGAAATTTCTTCAAAAATAATTTGATCTTCTTTAGAAAATCTACTAAATGATGTAGAATCTAAATCTAATACACCATATAATTGATTTCCTTTTATAAGTGGAATTACAATTTCACTGTTGCTTTCACTATCGCAGGCAATATGTCCTGCAAATTGATGAACATCTTCTACAATAACAGTTTTTCGAGTAGACGCTGCTTTACCACAAACTCCTTTATCTAGAGGAATATTAGTACAAGCAATCTTACCTTGGAACGGTCCTAAAATAAGTTCGTTATTTTTAAATAAGTAAAATCCAGCCCAAGAGATATCTTGAAAATTTTGCATAATAAAAGCAGATGTATTAGCTAGAATTGATATTTCTTCGTTATTGCATTCGATTAATCCAATATATTGTTGTTTTAATAAATTATTCATATTATACCTCACTTTATGCTATAGTATAAAATAGAAAAAGAGGTGAGGTCAAGAATGTTAGATATAAATAAAGCAAAAGATTGTTTTATGAACTATGTTCAACAGTTCGATTTAACAAATGACAAGATTCATTTAAAACTTATTCATACATTAGAAGTGGTACATACAACAGAATATTTATGTTTACATGAAAATATAACAGGAATTGAAAAAGATTTAGCGTATTTAATCGCCTTATTGCATGATATTGGACGTTTTGAACAAATAAAACGTTTTAATAGTTTTGATGATCGTAATGTTGATCATGCGACATTAGGAGTACAGGTTTTATTTGATGAAGGAATGATTCGTCAATTTATTGAAGATGATCAATATGATGAAGTGATTAGAAAAGCAATAGCATATCATTCTTTATATAAAGTACCAAAAGGGTTGGATTCTTTTTTATTGAAACAAGTTTTACTTATTCGAGATAGTGATAAACTTGATAATTTTCGAGTAAAAAATATAGAATCAATACAAACTTTGTTTAGTATTTCAGATGCTGACTTTTATAGTCAAAGAGTATCAAAAAATATTTTGAATGACATAGAAAATCATCGGTTAATTTTAAAAGAAAATCGTCATAATGAAGTGGATATGTGGGTTTCTTATTTTGCATTTGTGTTTGATTTGAATTTTAAATCCAGCTATCAATTCATTAAAGAAAATGATTATATCCACAGAAATATGGAACGATTAGAATTTAAAAAGGGACTCAAAGAAGATATGCTGTTTGTAGAAAAAGCATGTCAAAGTTATATTGAAGAAAAATGTATGTAAATAAAAAGGACATTTGTCCTTTTTATTTGTGTTTATTTCGTTTTCTTTGTAAGAATAAATAAGTATAATCAAATAATTCAAAATTCAATAAATAAATGACTTTTGAAAAAGTAACTAAAAACATTAAAGTAATGGCACCAATATAATCAATATTTCCTAATCCTAAAAATTGATGACCAACAATTAAAGAAATATATAAAACAATTTGCATTATATAGATTACAAAAATACGATAATGACTTAAGGGTGAATAAATATGTCTTAAACCACTATAATAACACCAACTTGTAAGTAAAACACAAATTGTTGAAAGCATTTCTTTTTCTAAACCTAAGACACGACCACCATTAACGATAATTGTTGAGCAAATAGCAATCATAAAGGCAAAAGGGAAGGCGTTTTTAAAGACTGTTTTTAAAAAATCACCAGACACTCTTTTAAAATTTGGTTCATAGGTCAAAAAGAAAGTCGGGATGCCTACACAACAAGCAGAAATGACAGTTAGTTGGATAGGTTTAAATGGATAACCATGTCCAAATAAGATCATTCCAATTGATAAAACAACTGAAAAGATTGTTTTAATTAAATACATTGATGCAGAAGCAGTAATATTATTAATAACACGTCTTCCTTCGTTAACGATATGCGGCATAGCATTAAAGTTATTTTTTAATAAAACAATATGTGAAGCGCTTTTAGCTGCATCACTTCCTGAGGCCATAGCAATTGAACAATCGGCAGCTTTTAAAGCAAGTACATCATTGACACCATCACCTGTCATAGCCACAGTATGATCGTTTTCTTGAAGTGTTGTCACCATTAATTTTTTTTGTTGTGGAGAAACACGCCCAAAAATCGTATATTTTTCTACGGCTTCTTGGATTTCTTCATCTGACAAAGAAGAAACATCAATATATTTTTCATAATCTAAAAGATGACAACGCCTAGCAATGGCAGAAACTGTAGAAGGATCATCTCCCGAAATGATTTTTATTTGCACATCTTGTTTTCTAAAATAATCTAAAGTTTCTTTAGCGTCTTTACGAATAACATCTGATAAAATAAGAAAACCAATACATTTTAAATCATCCACTAGTCTATTTTCATTAATGATTGTTGGTGTATAACCAACGCAAAGGACACGATAACCTCTGGATGTATAGAATTGAATTTTATCTTTTATTTTTTGATCAAGTTTAGAAAAAATAAATTGACTGGCACCTAAATAAATTGTACCAAAATCACAAAATGAAACGGCACTATATTTCCTTTGTGATGAAAAAGGAATGACAAAAAATGGTTGATAATTCTTTTCTTTAGAAAACCGTTGATGAAGTGCTTGTGATGTCATATTCGCATCTTCTAAACAATAATTTAAATTTTTGATAATTTTTACTAAATCAAAAGAATCATCTAGACAAATAACATCATCTACTTTAAGTTTTCCTTCAGTAAGTGTACCGGTCTTATCTAAGCAAATAGTATCAACACGGGCGAGTGTTTCGATACAAAAAAGATTTTGAACAAGGGTACTTTTTTTGGCTAGCCGAACAATACTTAAAGATAAAGCAATTGTAGTAAGTAAGACAAGACCAGAAGGAATCATTCCTAAAACAGCAGCTACAACTGAAACGACAGTATCACTAAATGGGTAATGTCCAATGAAAAATTCTTTACAAAATAGTAGAAATGCGATAGGGATAAGAATAATGGAAATAATTTTTAATATTTGATCAAGGGCTTGAGAAAGTTCTGATTTTTTACTATCAAACTCTTTAGCTTGAGTGGTCAATTTATGAATATAACTTTCTTTTCCAACGTGGGTAACTTTACAAATGGCACGCCCTGAAGTGACAAAACTTCCTGAAAGAAGGGAATCACCATTTACTTTTAAAATAGCATCACTTTCACCAGTAAGAAGGGATTCATTTGCTTCAACATGACCTTCTAATAGTGTACAGTCGACAGGTATTTGCATACCTGTATTTAAAATAATGAAATCATCTTGAACAATCTCTTCAACATTGATTTTAGTGAGTTGATTATCTCTTAATACTTCAATTTTCTGTTTTGTAAGTATGCTCAATTTATCAAGTGTTTTTTTAGCTTTTATCTCTTGATAAATACCTGTAAGGGTATTAAAAAAGACAACAGAAATAAAGAGAGTATTACGATAAGACCCAACAAAAATAATACATGCAAAGAGTATGATATTAATAAAATTGAAAAAGGTAAAAATATTGTTTATAATTATTTCTTGATATGTTTTTGTTGATTTACTTTCCACAAAATGAGTTTTCCCATCTTGGATTCTTTTTAAAACTTCGTTTTGAGATAAACCTTTAAATTCTTGATCAAATATTTTCATTTTCTATCACCTACATTCTATTTTAGAATACTTTTTGTCATTTGACAATCTTTAACAAAATAAGACAAGTAAATAATTGTATACAATTATACAAATTTGTGATATGATATTCCTAACACTATGATAAGGGGGCTTAAATATGAGTGAATTTATTGATTATGTATTTCAAAGAAGTACATCATTAAATAAAATTGACAATTCTTTATATTCTAAATACAACGTAAAAAATGGTTTAAGAAATGAAGATGGAACAGGTGTTCTTGTTGGACTTACAAAAATATCAGATGTTGTGGGATATAAAAAAGAAAATGATAAAAAGATTGATACAGAAGGGGAACTTTATTATAGGGGTGTTAAAGTTTCTGATTTTATAAAGGGACATGATCCAAAAAATCGTTTTCTTTTTGAAGAAGCTTGTTTTTTAATTCTTTTTGGATATTTACCTAATAAAGATGAATTAGATGCGTTTAAAAAAGAATTAGCTTCAAGATATGATTTACCTTTGAATTATTTACAAGCACGTATACTAGGATTTCCAATGCAAAATATGATGAATAAACTTCAACAAGAAGTTTTAATGCTTTACACATATGATGAAACACCTGATGATATTTCACCAGAAGCAACATTAAATAAGGGGTTAGATTTAATCGCTAAGATTCCCGAAATTGTTTGTTATGCTTATCGTTGTAAAGTACATTATTTTGATAGTGATAGTTTATTTATTCATCCTGTAAATACTGATTATTCGATTGCTGAAAATATTTTACAAATGTTAAGAATAGATCGTTCATTTACTAAAACAGAAGCCAGTGTTCTAGATATGTGTTTAGTATTACATGCTGATCATGGGGGAGGGAACAACTCTACATTTACAAATGTTGTTATGTCTTCAACAGGAACAGATATATATTCTTGTTTTGCAGGAGCGATTGGTTCTTTGAAGGGTCCTAAACATGGTGGGGCTAATCTAGCTGTAGCCAAACAAATGGAACTTGTTATTGATACTGTTGGTTTAAATGCAACTGATGAACAGATTAGACAAATTGTAAATGATATTTTAGATAAAAAATTTAATGATCAATCTGGTTTGATTTATGGTATAGGGCATGCTGTTTATACATTGAGTGATCCTCGTTGTCAAATTCTTTCTAAACAATGTAAGCAGCTAGCTATTGAAAAAGATAGATTAAAAGAATATGACTTATATCATCGTTTTGAAGAAATTGCGGTTGCTGAAATTGAAAAGAGAAAAGGTATTCATGTATGTGCTAATATTGATTTCTATAGCGGGCTCGTTTATGATATGCTAGGAATTCCTAAAGATCTTTATACCTTGATGTTTGTTATTGGACGTTCTGTTGGATGGGTTGCACATAATATTGAAAATAAACTTTATTCAGGAAGAATTATTCGTCCAGCAGGTAAATATGTTGGGGAAAAGAAAGAATATATTAAAATGGAAGATCGTTAAAGCATTGTTAAATCAATGCTTTTTTTATAAAAGAAAAGAGTTGCCAAGATGACAACTCTTATATATTTTGTTATTCTTCGATAACTTTGATCCAACCTTCAGGTGCTTCAATTGTACCCATTTGAATACCTGTTAAAGTTTCATAAAGTTTTTTAAGAACAGGTCCGATTTCATCCATTCCACTTGGGAAACAAATTTCTTTACCATGATCATTGATTTTACCTACTGGTGAGATAACAGCAGCAGTACCGCAAAGACCACATTCAGCGAAATCTTTTACTTCATCAAAATAAACTTCTCTTTCTTCAACTTCTAATCCTAAGTATTCTTTAGCAACATACATTAAAGAACGACGAGTGATAGAAGGTAAGATACTGTTTGATTTTGGAGTAACGATTTTATTATCTTTTGTTACGAAAATAAAGTTTGCTCCACCAGTTTCTTCTACTTTAGTTCTAGTAGCTGCATCTAAGTACATGTTTTCATCAAATCCTTGATTATGTGCATCAACGATTGCATGTAAACTCATTGCGTAGTTTAAACCAGCTTTGATATGTCCTGTACCGTGAGGTGCAGCACGATCGAAGTCTGATACACGAATTGTAATAGGTTTAACTCCTCCTTTGAAGTAAGGCCCTACAGGAGTTACGAATACTCTAAATTGATATTCGTTAGCTGGTTTAACACCAATAACTGGATTACTACCGAACATATATGGACGAATATATAAAGTAGCTCCTGAACCATAAGGTGGTACATAATCAATATTAGCTTTAACAACTTTTTCAATGGCTTCTACCCATTTATCTTCAGGGTAAACAGGCATTTCTAATCGTTTGCAAGAGTCAGCCATACGACTTGCATTTAAATCAGGTCTAAAGCAAACAACTTTCCCATCTTTTGTTCTATAAGCTTTTAACCCTTCAAAACATGTTTGTGCATATTGTAAAACACCTGCACATTCGCTAATAACAACTTTGTCATCAGCAGTAAGCACGCCTTCATCCCAAGCTCCATCTTTATAATTTGATACGAATCTTGCTTCTGTTGGCATATATCCAAAACCGATATTTGACCAATCAATATCTTTTTTTGACATTTTTAATACTTCCTTTCCTATATATATCTTTAGGCAAATTCTACGCCTCATTAGATGAAGTGTCAATAATAATTTATAACTTATTTTAATAAGAAATTATTAATTGTATTTTATTTATTAATAATATTGAATTGCAAATTTTCTAAAATTGAAATTGCTTTTGCCTGCATTGTTAAATCATTACTAGAAATACCTTTTACATCAATAAAGATAGGTGTTTCAGGTAGAGCGCTTTTAACAATTACAGCATTAGATAAAACACAAATATTAGAAACAACACCTACTAGAGTAATATTTTGGTAGTTTTTATCCTTTAAGTGATTTCCTAATTCAAGAGAACCAAAAGTTGTTTTTTCAATACAAATATCATATTCTTTTTTAGCAGTATTTACCTTGCCATATAGTTTCCAACCATCACTATTTTTAATGCAATGTTCAATTGGCAAATTCTTTCCTTCTTGAGTTTCTAAATAATTATTTTGATGTGTATCGAAAGTAAAAATAACATCATCTTTATTTTGATGATATTGATCAATTAAAGAAGCAAGATACTCATCCAAATCTTCAGCTTCTTTAAATCCCAAACTACCATTTACAAAATCTTTTTGATAGTCTACTACAATCAGTAATTTTTTCATAAAATTTCTCCAATCATTTTTATTTAATCTTATCATATATATTGACTTTGTAAATAAATATCATATAATATTCATATGAACATATATTCATATGAAAGGAGAAAAAATGGATAAAATCGTTAATAATGAAATTGTTGAACAAGTAAAGAAAGCAATGCCCGAGGAAGAATCTTTATATGATGTTGCTGAATTATTCAAAGTGTTTGGTGATTCAACAAGAATACGCATTATTTGTGCTTTATTTGATCATGAGATGTGTGTTTATGATTTAGCTGCTTGTTTAGATATGACTCAGTCAGCTATTTCTCATCAACTTAGAATTTTAAAAGCCAATAAATTAGTTAAAAATAGAAGAGATGGTAAAATGATGTACTATTCGTTAGATGATGAGCATGTAAAACTAATTTTTGAGGCTGGTTATAGTCATATCATGGAGGATAAATAATATGAAATATAAATATAAGGTTAATGGCCTTGATTGTGCTAATTGCACACAAAAATTAGAAGATGCTTTAAATAAAAAAGAAGAGATTAATGATTGTGTAATTTCTTTTGCAACAGGTATGATGACTTTTGAAAGTAATCAAGAAATTAATGATAATGAACTTCTTTCTTTTATACAATCCATTGAAGATGAAGTAACAATAGATAACCTCTCTACAAACAAAACACATCATCACAATGAATGTGGATGCGGACACCATCATGAACATTATCACGATGAATGTGGTTGTGGACACCATCATGAACATGAACATCATCACGATGAATGTGGATGCGGACATCATCATGAACATGTGGAAGATCATCGTGAATTGGCTAATTCAATCAAATTTAATATAGTTGGTTTGGATTGTGCAAACTGTGCAAGTAAAGTAGAAGCTGAGATAAAAAAACAATCTTACATTGAAGATGCGGTTGTTAATTTTTCTACTCAAAAGTTAATGGTTAAAGTAAAAAACGATGATTCTTTAATGGAAAAGTTACAAGCTGTTGTTGACTCTGTTGAAGAAGGAGTTGTTTTATCAAAGGAAGATAATCAAAAAATATATAGTAAACCAAAATTATTTGATTTAAAAGAAAATATGGAATTGGTTGAAGGTGTTATTATTTTTATAGGGGCACATTTCTTTGCAGGTGGTTTTGCTACTTTCTTATATTTGTTTGCTTATTTATTAATTGGTTATAAAGTCATTTTAAAAGCAATTAAAAATATTGGTAGAAAAGACTTTTTGGATGAAAATTTCTTGATGTGTTTAGCAACTTTTGGAGCGATTGCTTTAGGTGATTACAGTGAAGCAATTGCGGTTATGCTATTTTATGCTATTGGTGAAATTTTCCAAGGATATGCTGTTAATAAGACAAGATCATCTATTTCTTCTTTAATGGATATTAAAAGTGAGTATGCTACAATTGTAAAAGATGATCAAATGATTCAAGTAACTCCTGAAGAAGTACAAGTAGGAGATACAATTGTTGTTAAAGTTGGAGAAAAAGTACCGTTGGATGGTAAAGTTATTAAAGGAAACAGTATGTTAGATACCGCAAGTTTAACAGGTGAATCAGTTCCTAGAAGTGTTGAAGTAGGAGATGAGGTTTTATCAGGAGTTGTCAATTTAAATGATGTTATTTATATTGAAGTAACAAAACCTTATGCGGATAGTACAGTAAGTCGTATTATTGATCTTGTTGAAAATTCTGCAAGTAAAAAAGCTAAAATTGAAAAATTTATTACCCGTTTTGCAAAAGTTTATACACCAACTGTTGTGGGACTTGCTGTTTTATTATTAATTGTTCCGATGATTATTTTACCAAATCAAAATTTCTATGATTGGCTTTATCGTGCATGTACATTCTTAGTTGTTTCTTGTCCATGTGCACTTGTTATTTCAGTACCTTTAGGTTTATATGCTGGTATTGGTAAAGCGAGTGCTTTAGGTGTTTTAGTTAAGGGTGGAAACTATTTAGAATTATTAAAAGATATTGATACTGTTGTTTTTGATAAAACAGGAACACTTACTAAAGGTGAATTTGAAGTTGTTGAAATTTCAGATGATTATTTATTAGAAATTGGTGCATATGGTGAATATATGTCAAATCATCCAATTGCTAGAAGTATTGTTAAAGCTTATAATAAAGAAATCGATAGTACAAGAATAGAAGATTTTAAAGAAATCGCTGGAAAAGGTCTTTCTGTTGTTATTGATCAAAAACAATATGAATTAGGAAATGAAAAATATTTTCATGAATTAGGTATTGAAGTGAGTCAACCTCAATCTATTGGAACAATTGTTCATATAGCATGTCAAAAACAATATTTAGGACATATCGTTGTTGCAGATGTTATTAAAGAATCTACAATGCCAGGTATTCAAGACTTAAAGAAGGCACATGTTTCAAATACGGTTATGCTTACAGGAGATCATTCAACTGTTGCTCGTGATATTGCTTCTAAAATAGGAATTGATCAAGTATATAGTGATTTATTACCACAAGATAAAGTTACACAATTAGAAAAATTAATGGGTAATGATCATGTTGTAGCTTTTGTTGGTGATGGTATTAATGATGCGCCAGTTCTTGCTAGAAGTGATATTGGTATTGCGATGGGTGGCGTTGGTAGTGATGTAGCTATTGAAGCTGCAGATGTTGTTTTAATGAGTGACGATATTACATCAATTGCTAAAGCCATTCAAGTTTCTCATTATACAAACTTTATTTTAAAAGAAAATGTTACTTTTACGTTATTAATTAAAATTGGAGTTTTAGTTCTTACTTTGTTTGGACTTACAAATATGTGGATGGGTGTTTTTGCTGATGTAGGCGTTACTTTAATTGCTATTTGTAACTCAATGAGAATTTTGTATAAGAAGTCATAATTTTGACTTCTTTTTTTTATTTTGTCCATACTTAAAAGGGTGATTAAAATGAATTTGCTTGAATATTTTGTTTTGCCCTTAATTTCTTTGATTGTTTTGTTTTTACTAACGAAATTAATGGGCTATAGGCAAGTAACAGAGTTATCTTTATATGATTATATAATTGGAATTACAATTGGTTCTATTGCTGCTGAAATGGTTATGGGAAGTTTTAATGATATTTTAAAGCCGTTGATTGGAATGATTGTTTATGGTGTTTTTACTTGGGGTGTTTCTGTTTTAACAAAAAGGTATTTAAATTTTCGCTTTTTTGTTGAAGGGAAACCTGTTGTTTTATTTGAAAATGATAAGATATATTTAAAAAGTTTGGATAAAGCAAAAATTGATTTGAATGAATTGTTGATGAATTGTAGAATGAATGGTTATTTTGAGCTTAACGAGTTAGATAAAATTATTTTAGAAACAAATGGGAAATTTACTTTTTATCCTAAGACATTGTCAAGGCCTTTAAAATTAGGTGATCTACATCAAGAAGTTCAAAAAGAATTTATACCAACAATTCTTATTTTACAAGGAACAATTATTTATGAAAATTTAGAATTGATTCATCATAATCAAAAGTGGTTAGAACAAATTATGAAAGTTCATGGAATTAATCTTCAAGAAATTGTTATTTTGTATGTGGATGGACAACAAACAATACATTTTTATTTAAAAAACGAATTAAAAAGGGATTTTATTTAATCCCTTTTTTGCATATCATATATAATTTTTAAACCTTTAAATGTAAGATCTTTATCATAGGCATCAATCAAATTTGTTTCTTGATAGATCATTCTACCTAGACCACCTGTAGAAACGACTTTTAATGGTTCAGGATATTGGCTTTTAATTTCTTCAATCAGTTTCTCTGTTAAACCAATATAACCATAAACAACCCCTGATTGCATACCTTCAACAGTATTTTTACCAATAATATGTTGTGGTTTTTTTATTGCTACTTCAGGTAGTTGAGCAGCACGATTAGATAACATTTCAGCAGAAATACCAATACCAGGAGCAATTGCGCCACCCATAAATTCACCTTTTGAAGAAATAACATCGAATGTCGTAGCAGTGCCAAAATCAATTACTAAACAAGCACAATGGTGACTATAGTAGGCACCAACAGCATCAACAATACGATCACTTCCTAAAGATTTAGGATTATCATATTTTACAGAAATGCCTGTTTTAATTCCTGGACCAACAATAATAGGTTCTTTGTGGAAATATTTACGAATGGAATTTGTAAAAGAATACATGATTTTAGGAACGACACTAGAAATAATAACATCTTTTATATCTTCAACGGTTACATTATAGGCGCTTAAAAAAGCAAGAATCATAAAACCATATTCGTCTGATGTCCTTTGCAGTTTAGTCGTTAAACGATAATTGCCAATAAGCTGATCATCTTTAAAAAGTCCCATTGTAATATTTGTGTTTCCCATATCTACAACTACTAGCATCTTTATTCTCCTTTAACTTTCATTAATTTTTCTAAAATAATATGTGCTAGATCTTCTTTGCTCATTAAATCTAAATAATCAACAAAGTTTTTTGTAATTAAAGCAACTTTATTTGTATCAGTTTTAAACCCAGCACCATCTTCAAATAAATCATTAACAACTAATAAATCACAATTCTTCTTAAAAAACTTATTTTGAGCATTTTCAATAACATTTTCTGTTTCCATAGCAAACCCACAAATAGTTTGTTTTGTTTTATGTTTTCCGATATAAGATAAAATATCTTCGTTTTTTCCTAATTTTAAATAAAATTCGTCAGCTTTTTTCTTTATTTTTTGATCGCTATATTCTAAAGGACGATAGTCACCAACAGCAGCAGACATGATAACATAATCTTGAAAATCAAAATAACTTAATACTTGTTTAAACATACCTTGTGCACTTTGAATTTTGATTACATCTACTTCGTAAGGAGCTCTTTGAGATGATGGCCCACTAATCAATGTGACATGAGCTCCTAATTGACGAGCAACTTTTGCTAGTGCATAGCCCATTTTTCCACTTGAATGATTTGAAATAAATCTCACTGGATCAAGTGGCTCTTGAGTAGGACCAGCGGTAATAAGAACATACTTTCCAGCTAATGGATGAGGAGATGTCGCATATTCAATAGCATCAAGTAAATCTTCAATATCACTTAAATGTCCTCTTCCTTGATAACCACATGCGAGTTCACCAATTTCAGGTTCCACAATCTTAATATGATAAGATTTACAAATATCAAGATTTTTTTGAGTTGCAGTATTTTCATACATGTGTACATTCATTGCAGGGGCAATGATTTTTGGACATGTTGCTGCTAAAAAGGCGGAAGATAAAACATCGTCTGCTAAACCATGAGCAACTTTGGCAATAACATTTGCAGTTGCTGGAACAATAATAAAACAATCAGCATCCTTAACAATGTTAATGTGTTTAATTTGATAACCTGTTTCATCAAAATCATCAATTAAAACAGGTTTATGGATAAGTGCTCCAAAGGTAAGTGGTGTTACAAATTGAGCCGCATTTTTTGTCATAATAACTTCAATATTATAATTTTTCTTTTTTAAACGGGAAATAAGTTCACATGTTTTATATGCTGCAATACTTCCTGTTATACCAATAACAATTTTTTTCATAAAACCTCCAAGGGTGATTTTTACATCTATGCAACATTATAATATATTTTGAAATCCCATACAATGTATTTCATTCTTTTATTTTTTGGTTTTCATGATAAAATATCTTTAAAAGAAAAGAGGAGTGTTTATGAAGAAAATAGCTGTATTATGTAAAGATGGATTTGAAGAAATCGAAGCATTGACACCGGTTGATGTTTTAAGAAGAGCAAATGTTCATGTTGATTTAGTAGGGATGGATGATTTAAAGGTGACAAGTTCTCATCAAATTACAATTCAAATGGATTGCGTCTTTAATGATCAAATCAAAGAATATGATGGAATTGTTATTCCTGGTGGTTTACCTGGAGCAACAAATTTAAGAGATGATGCACGTGTTATTGAAATTGTTCAACAATTCAATCAGGAACATAAATTGATTGCTGCTATTTGTGCAGGACCAATTGTTTTAGCTAAAGCAGGTATTTTAAAAGATAAAATCTGTACTTGTTCTCCAGGTTTTGAAACACAACTTACCGGAGCTAATTATCAAGAAGCTATTGTTCAAAAAGATGATCATATTATTACAGGTAAAGGACCAGCGGCTGCCTTAGAATTTGGATATACTATTTTAGAAAGTTTAGGGTACGATTCATCAAACTTAAGACAAGGTATGCAATATGAATATCTTATGAACGTTGAAGCACATAAAGAATAAAATTGATAAATAGTAAAACGCTAATTTCGATAAGACCATTGATTTGAGAAAAGAAAATAATGAACATGGCAATGATTGAAAGACCGTAGGAAAACCATAAATAAATTTTGTGAGCTAAAATTGGCTCACTTTTTTGTTTATTTTTAATAAGATATGCTAAGAATAAAAGTGCAATGATAATGCAAGATAAAGGAATAAAAACATGTAAAGTTGAAAAGATTGGATAATTTTTATGATAGGGTAAAATTAATCCAATAAAAAAGAACAGAGAAAGAAAAATAATGAATTTTTTTAAAGAAGTTACTTTAAAAAAAGTTAAGCATAAAGAAAGAGTTAATAAAACACACCAACTGTAATAAAAAAAAGAAAATGACGTATTCATTAAACTTGTGTAGTTTTGATAAAGTGGATGATAAAAAAATAATAAGATGATTGAATAAATAAGTGTAATAATTTGCATAAAATTCCTCATTTCTAAAAAAATAAAAAGAAAAAACCTAAAAAATAACAATATATATAGTGAAGGAGGTAAAATAAATATGGAAAACAGTATATCACAAATTCATTTATTAAGTGTACACTTAAATGCTGAAAAAGACAGTGTTATTCGTAATTTAGAAGATATTCGGGCAGTCATGTCTGTTTCTTACAAAATTTGCGATAGTAATGCAATCAATTTAATGTTTCTAACGACTGTTAATGAAAAGGAACAATGTTTATTTCATCTAAAATGTGAGTATGCGTTTTTATGTCATGATTATCAAAATGAAAAAGAGATGATCATGTCAGCTGTGAGTGTTATTAGTCCAAAAGTAGAAGAAATTATAGCTTTGATGACATCACAAATGAAAAATAAAGCGAGCTAATTTCACATTTATCAAACCCTTTCATATAGTATAATGAGGTGGCATATGAAAGGGTTTATTGAAGTATATGATCAAAGAACACAATTTTTAAAAGATATTTTTTTAAGTCATGGTTATCAAATAAATGATAAACAAGCACAAAACCTTGATTTTTATGTTGTTAAAAATCAAAAGATAGATCATGACAATACGTTTTCTCTTAATAATATAAATACAAAATATATTATTAATAAAGATAAAGTTTTTAAACATTTAAATAATACTTTAACAGCAATGGGACTCTATTTAAAAATAATACAAGATAAAGCACATTATAATAATATACTTATTTTGGGCTATGGAGATTTAGCAAAACAGCTTGCAAATATTTTAAAAAGTAATTATGATATTACAATCTGTAATCGAAATAACAAGGATTTAGATGAAATAAAACAAATCTATCATCATTTGGATTTAAATGCTTTATCAGGAAAGTATGATTTAATTATTAATACGATTCCTGTTTGTAAAATCAATTATAAAAAATTAAAATATAAACAAATTTATGATTTGGCACAAACAGTTGAGGGTAAAGATTATCAATCACTAAGAAATATACCTAATTTGTATTTTCCATATGAATCGGCATTATTGATGTTTCAATATATTCACGGAGTGATGAGACATGTTTAATGGAATGAAAATAGGGGTTGGGATTACAGGCTCTTTTTGTTCGTTAAGTAATTGTTTGAGATTTTTAAAGGAACTAAAAAAATATCCTGTAGATATTTATGTTTTTATAAGTGATCAAGTGAATTCTTGTGATACACGGTTTTTTAAGGCGAATCAGTTAATCATAGAAGTTGAAAAAATTATTGAAAAGAAGGTTATTTGTTCAGTTGTTGAAGCAGAAATTTTTGGGCCACAAATACCCTTGGATTTAATGGTAGTTTATCCATGCAGTGCCAATACATTAGCTAAAATGGCACATGGAATCAATGATAATGCGGTGACAATGGCTGTTAAATCAACACTTAGAAATCAACACAATATCGTTCTTGGTTTATGTAGTAATGACTTACTTTCAACAAGCGGAATGAACATGATGAAGATTTTTAATACAAAGCATTTTTATTTGGTGCCAATGTATCAAGATGATGTAATCAAGAAACCAAATAGTTTGATTGCACGGCGAGATTTAATTATTCAAACGATGATCAATGCATTGGTTGATAAACAAATTCAACCTTTATTTTTAATGAAGAAAGAGTAAATGATACTTTTTCTTTTGTTAATAATTTGTTAGAATAATAGCAAAGTGAGTGTAAGAAGATATAATTAAGGAGGAAATAATGAAAAAAAGTATTATAAAATTGATGCCAATTGGTGGTCAAGCTGAAAACGGTAAAAGCATGTACTGCTTAGAAATAGATGATAATTGGTTTATTATTGATGCAGGTTATCGTTTTCCAGAAGTAGATAAATTAGGAGTGGACGTTATTATTCCTAATTTTGATTATTTAAAAGATAATAAAGATAAAATTAAAGCTATATTTATTACGCATGGTCATGATGATGTAATGGGAGCACTACCTTATTTATTACAAGAAGTGAATGTTCCTATTTATACAACAGATCTTACAGCTGATTTAATTGATCAATTATTACAAAGATATATGAGACATTCTCATGTTTCATATAAATATAAAATCAAAAGAGTAAATATGAATGCAACAATTAAAGTTGCTGGAGTTCAAGTGGACTTTTTCCCAATTACGCATTCTATTCCTGGAAGTGTAGGGTTAGCATTTTTAACAGATTATGGTTATATTGTCTATAGTAGTGAATTTATTATTGATTTTGGAGCACCTGAAAGATTTAGGTGTAATATTCAAAAGATGATGGAAATTGGTAAAAAAGGAGTTTTAGCTTTACTTTGTGAATCATCATATTCAAAAAATGATGGCTATACTTCTCCTAATCATAAGTTAACTGCTAAAATAGAAAGTATTTTTGAAGATGCTTCAGGACGTATTATTATTTCAAGTTATGCACAAAATGCTTTTAGAACTCAAGAAATTGCTCAACTAGCTAAAAAATATAATCGTAAGATTTGTTTCTATGGAAGAGATAAATATGATAATACCAATTCTTTAATGAGAATTGCTAAAAATAAGAAAAAACCAATCTTGGATATTCATCCAGCTTGTATTGGTGATAATAATGATATTCAAAAAAATAAAGATAATGATAAATTGGTTGTTTTATTAAGTGGTAGTCCTCGTCGTATCTATCATGATATTTTAGATATTATCGATGGAGGAGATGATAAGCTTAAATTACAAGATAGTGATACATTTATTGTAGCTTCACCTGTTTTACCAGGGACTGAAAAAATAGCTAATAGAGCAATCAATGAACTTTATAAAACTGATACACATATTCATGTTTTGAAAAACAAAGAATTGCAATCTATGCATGCAAGTGAAGAGGATATTAAAGTATTGATTCAAATTTTAAATCCAAAATATTTCGTACCAATCAAAGGAGAATATCAACATTTTATTGCTGCAAGTGATGTTGCTAAAAAAATGAATATAAATGATGATCATATTGCTATTGTTGATAATGGAGAAATGATTACTTTTAAAGATGGAAAATTGCAAAGTTATCGAGATTCTATTACAATTGAAGATGTGATGATTGATGGCCTTGGAATTGGTGATGTTGGTGTTAAAGTTATTGATGACCGAAATCAATTACAAAATGATGGTGTTGTTATTATTGGTATGACAATTGATGGTAAAACAAGAGAAATTGTTGCCAATACAGATGTACAAACAAGAGGTTTTATTTACTTAAAGGATTCAGAAAATGTTGTAAAAGGAATTATGAATATTGCTGAAACTGAGTTAGAGTCTTATAAAAACAAAACGGAAGAAGATATTAGAGATGTACGTCAAAATATTAAAGATAAAGTGAACAAATATATTATCAAAGAGACTGGCAAAAGACCTGTCATTTTACCAGTAATTATAGAATTATAAAAGCAAGGAATATCTTGCTTTTGTTTTGTTTTTTAAATATGATATGTAAAGAGGTGATATGATGGCTAAGACCGCAAGAAAAAGAAAAAGTAAGCAAGAACAAGTGAGTGAAGAATTAAAATTAAGAATTATTTGTTTATTTTTCATTTTTTTAGTAATTATTGCTGCTATGCAATTAGGAGTGATTGGAGACCACTTGAATTATGTTTTTATGTATGTATTTGGGAATTTAAATGGGATTATTTATCTTACTTGTATTCTTTTATTAGGATATATTGTTATTAAGGCGGATTTCCCTAAATTTAATGGTCCTAAGGCGGTAGGTCTTTATTTGCTCTTTATAGGTTTAACTTTATTTATTTCTGCTACGCCATCACTTACAGGGATAAAAGTCATACAGTCTTATTTTAATCAAGTTCCTTTAAATAGAGGAGGATTATTGGGGGCAGTTTTATATGGCTTTTTAAGTGCATTGTTTGATTATATGGGAGCAATCATTGCAGCGGTTTTTATTGTTGTAACAGGAATTATTTTATTAGGAAGTAAGTTTTATTTTGAACACAAAAAAGAAATTCAAAAAAGAGCAAAAAATAATTTTAATAAAACAAAAGATTCTTTAAAACAGCATTCAAATTATTTTGGAAATTTCTTTAAGAAAAAACAAAATAAGACAACTTTTTTTGATGATGCTATTTTCGAAGATGATGAAACCCCAACGACTATATTTGAAGAAATAGCGAAAGAAGATGTGACTTTGCCACAAGCTTTTACTTTTAATGATGAACATCAAGAAATAGAAATTGTTGATAAAGAGCCACCTATTCCATCGGTGGATGAAGAATTAGTTCAAAATGATCAATCACAAATTGAAGAACCAGTCATAGAGCATACAAATAAAAATTATCATTTACCACCGTTATCTCTTTTACATAATGTGGTTAATAAAAAACAAGGTGAAAATAAAAATCATGCTGTAGAAAGTGCTGAAAGATTAACAGCTGTTTTAAATGAATTTGGAGTTCATGCTTCTATTAATAATATTTCTATTGGTCCTTCAATTACAAAATATGAATTAAAATTAGAAACGGGGACAAGAGTCAATAAAATAATGTCTTTACAAGATGATATTAAATTAGCTTTAGCAGCTAAAGATATTCGTATTGAAGCGCCTATCCCTGGAAAACCAGCGGTTGGTGTTGAAATACCTAATTTAGTATCATCAATGGTTTCTTTTAAAGAGGTATTTAAAAACATTCCTGATAAATATAAAGGCAATAAACTTGTTGTTCCTTTAGGAAAGGATGTTAATGGTCAAGTCATTTATGCAGAGCTTAATAAAATGCCTCATTTACTTATTGCTGGAGCAACAGGTTCAGGTAAATCTGTATGTGTTAATACGATCATTAGCAGCATATTAATGCGTGCGAAACCGGATGAGGTCAAACTTATTTTAGTTGATCCTAAAAAGGTTGAGTTATCCAATTATAATGGGGTTCCTCATTTATTAGCACCGGTCGTTACTGATCCTAAAAAAGCAGCGGCCACTTTAAGAGAAACCGTTTCGGAAATGGAAAGACGCTATGATTTATTTGCAGGGGCAAATGTTAGAAAAATTGAAACGTATAATCAATATGTTGAAAAGAAAAATCAAGAAAATGATGCGGAACATCAATTAGAAAAACTTCCATATATTGTAGTAATTCTTGATGAAGTTGCAGATTTAATGATGGTAGCTAGTAAAGATGTTGAAGATTGTATTATGCGTATAGCTCAATTAGCACGTGCGGCTGGGATTCATTTAATTGTAGCTACACAAAGACCATCAACGGATATTATTACAGGTGTTATTAAGGCTAATATTCCATCAAGAATTGCTTTTGCTGTTTCTTCAAGTATTGATTCTAGAACGATTCTTGATTGTACAGGCGCAGAGAAACTTTTAGGAAAAGGAGATATGCTTTTTTTACCAATGGGATCGAATTCGCCGATTCGTGTGCAAGGAGCTTATGTTGATGATAGTGAAGTGGAAGCAATCACTTATTATACAACGAAACAACAAGAAGCCTCATATGATGAAAGATATACAAATGTAAAACCAATTTCTGCAGTAGCTGCTTCTAAAGAAGAACAAGAAGATGAAGAGTATGAAATGTGCAGAGCATTTGTTATTCAAGCACAAAAAGCGAGCACATCACTTTTACAAAGACAATTTAGAATAGGCTATAACAAAGCAGCCAGAATTATTGATCAATTAGAAGCGGATGGTATTATAGGTCCACAAATTGGATCTAAACCACGTGAAGTATATGTACGTGGCTATAATGAAGAAGAAATTTAAAAACGATATTTACCGTTTTTTATTATGTTAACTGTTTTCAAATGTTTTTTTAAATGCTACAATGATAGAGGAAAATTAAATGGAGGAAGAAGAACATGAAAAAATTATTCGCAAGTATTTTATGCTTAGGAATGATTTTTGGTGCTACTGGATGTACAAGTGGTGGCGATGATACTTATGAAATCGCAATGATCACTGACTCTGGATCAGTTACTGATAAATCATTCAATCAATCTGCTTATGAAGGTGTAAAAGAATTTGGTGAAAAAAATGATATTTCATATAAATATTATGCACCAAAAGATACTGATCAAGCTGGATTATTATCTACAATTGATGATGCTGTAGATAATGGAGCAAAAGTTGTTGTAACTCCAGGATTCAACTTCTCTGGGGCTTTATACCAAGCTCAAGAAAAATATCCTGATGTTAAATTCGTTACTATCGACTTTGAACCACAAAAAGATGGTAGTGGAGAAACAAAAGTTGGAGATAATACAGTAAGCTATTTATTCTCTGAACAAGAATCTGGATATGTTGCTGGATATGCTGCTGTTAAAGAAGGATATACTAAATTAGGTTTCATGGGTGGTATGGCTTTACCAGCTGTAGAAAACTATGGTGTTGGTTACCTTCAAGGTGCTAGTGATGCTGCTAAAGAAATGAATGTTAATGTTGATGTTAACTATACATATACTGGTACATTCTCTGAATCACCAGATATCAAATCTAAAGCTTCATCATGGTATGCAGGTGGAACTGAAGTCATCTTCTCATGTGGTGGACAAATTTGTAACTCAATTTTCGCTGCTGGACAAGAAGCTGGTAAATACACTATTGGTGTAGATACTGACCAAAGTGGTGATTCTGATACTGTTATTACATCTGCATTAAAAGATGTAAAAGGTGCCACTATTGAAGCATTAAATGCTTATAAGAAAGATAAATTCCAAGGTGGAAAAACAGTTACTTTGAAAAATACAGGTGGTATTGTTTATCCAGGATTATTAAAGAACTTTTCTAAAGAAGATCATGATGCTGTTGATAAAAAAATCAAAGATGGTTCTTTAGAATTAAAATCATCTGCTGATGTTGATGAAAAAACTGGAGATCCTTCAGGAATTTCATTTGATAATTTAACAGTTAATTTTGAATAAGATAAATTGGGGATGTTACGAAATAATTTAAAATCGTAACATCTTTTTTGTTATAATTTCAAACTAAAAATAGGATATTGATATCTTACCAATGATATTTATTTCCTACTAATTAATTCCTCAAACATTATGTTTGAGGAATTATTATAATTAGAAACAATTGCTTCTTATAGTAGAATAATTTTATTATATAGATATTTAAAATTCTTATTTTTAATATATTTTTCTTTGTTATGAAAAAACAAAAATTCTTTTCTATATTTATAAATTCATGTATAATTGTATCGAAAAGGGGGAAGCTTAATGTCATATGCAATAGAAATGCTTAACATAACGAAAGAGTTTCCTGGTATCAAAGCAAATGATAATGTTACCTTGCAAGTTGCACAAGGTGAAATACATGCATTGTTAGGAGAAAATGGTGCCGGAAAATCGACGCTGATGTCTATTTTATTTGGTTTATATCAACCGGATGAAGGACAAATAAAAATTAATGGAGAACCTGTTGAAATTAATGATCCCAACGATGCCAATAAATATAACATTGGTATGGTTCATCAACATTTCAAACTTGTACATAACTTTACAGTACTTGAAAATATTATTTTGGGTATTGAAGAAACAAAGCATACTTTTATTCAAAAAGGTGCGGCAAGAAAAAAAGTTATTGAATTATCTCAAAAGTATAAATTAAATGTTGATCCAGATGCTTTAATTTCGGATATTACTGTAGGGATGCAACAAAGGGTTGAAATTTTGAAAATGTTATTTAGAGATAATAATGTTTTGATTTTTGATGAACCTACTGCGGTATTAACACCTCAAGAAATCGATGAACTAATGATGATTATGAAAGATTTAGCAAAAGAAGGTAAATCTATCATTTTTATTACTCATAAATTAAATGAAATTAAAGCGGTAGCTAATCGTTGTACAATATTAAGAAAAGGTAAATATATTGGTACAGTTGATGTAGCTTCAACATCTGCTGAAAAATTATCAGAATTAATGGTTGGTCGAAAAGTTAACTTTATTGTAGAAAAAGATGAACCTCAAATTGGTGATGCAGTTCTTGAGGTAAAAGATCTATGTTATAAACCAGCTCATTCGTCCAAGAATGTTTTAAATAACGTTTCATTCAATGTACGTCGAGGAGAAATCGTTTGTATTGCGGGAATTGATGGAAATGGACAAACAGAACTTGTTTATGCATTATCAGGTCTTATTAAACATAACAGTGGGCAAATTCTATTAAATGGAGAAGATTTATCTCATGAAAGTATTCGTTCACGTTCTTTAAAAGGAATGGCTCATATTCCAGAAGACCGTCATAAACACGGTTTAGTATTAGATTATAATCTAGCCGAAAACTTTATCTTAAAGAGTTATTTTGATCCAAAATATCAAAATAAAGGTTTTATTAAATTTGATAAGATGTATGAAACAGCTAATAAGTTAATTGAACAATATGATGTTCGTTCTGGTGAAGGTGCAAAATCTATTACGAGAGGAATGTCAGGAGGAAATCAACAAAAAGCAATCATTGCTAGAGAGGTTGAATCTAATTCGGACTTATTAATTGCTGTACAACCAACACGTGGATTAGACGTTGGTGCTATTGAATTTATTCATAAACAACTTGTTAAACAAAGAGATGAAAATAAAGCTGTCTTACTTGTTTCATTAGAATTAGATGAAGTTATGAATGTTTCAGATCGTATTTTAGTAATGTATGAAGGTGAAATCGTTGCTAATTTAGATCCAAAACAAATTGATGAAAAAGAATTAGGACTTTATATGTCAGGAAGTAAACGAGGTGAAGGATATGAAAAATAGTGAGTCAAAACAAAATCTGATAGCTTCTTTACTTGCTATATTAATTGGATTGTTTATAGGATTTATCGTTATTTTAATAGCAAATCCATCTCAAGCTTTTAGAGCAATGGGTATTATGATGTCTGGGGGATTTTATAAAGGATTAAGAAGTACAGGACAAGTTCTTTATTCTGCAATTCCAATTATGATGACTGGGTTATCTGTTGCATTTGCATTTAAATGCGGTAACTTTAATATCGGGACAACTGGTCAATATACAGTTGGTGGCTTTGTGGCATTATTTTTAGCCAATACGCTTTATCAAACTGTACCTGATTCATTATTATGGATCATTTGTTTAATTGCTGCTGGACTTGCTGGAGCAATTTGGGCATTGATTCCCGGAATTTTAAAAGCGTATAGAAATGTTAATATTGTTATTTCAGGTATCATGTTTAACTATATTGGTATGTATCTTGTTATTGAGGGTGTTAAAGCTTTTATTTATGATTCAGCTGGTGCTCGTTCTCAAACATCTAAGATTGCTGTTCCTAAAATGGGATTAAATCATATTTTCCCAGGCTCAGATGTTAATGGTGGTATTATTATTGCTATTGCATTATGTATCGTTGCTTATATTATTTTAAATAAAACAACATTTGGTTATGAATTAAAAGCATGTGGTTATAATCCAGAAGCAAGTCGTTATGCTGGGATGTCTGAAAAGAAAATTGTTATTTTATCAATGGTTATTTCAGGATTTTTCTCAGGTATTGGTGGTGGACTTGTTTATATCGGAGGAACAGGTAGAGCCTTTACAACTGCTGAAGTCACACTTCCAGAAGGATTTAATGGAATTCCAGTTGCATTGTTAGGAATGAACAGTCCACTTGGATGTATTTTAGCGGCATTATTTGTTTCATATATTAATGTTGGTGGAAACTATATGCAAGCATGTAATATTCCAGTTGAAATTATTGATGTCATTTCAGCGGTTATTATTTACTTTAGTTCATTTGCTTTAATGATCCGTTTATATTTACAAAATCATGAAAAGAAAAAACATAAAAAAGAAGTTGCTGTTGAAGGGGGTCAAGAATAATGGATATTATTTTAAATGTCTTAAATCAAACATTAGTCTTTACAGTTCCTCTTTTAGTAGTTGCTTTAGGTGGGATGTTTAGTGAACGAAGTGGTGTTGTTAATATCGCGTTAGAAGGAATCATGATTGGTGGAGCATTCGTGGGGGTTTATTTCATTTATTTAATGCAATCAGCAAACACAACAATGAATCCGCAATTATTATTGATTTTAGCATTAATTGTAGCTGGTATTTTTGGGGCTTTATTAAGTTTACTTCATGCTTTTGCAGCGATTAACTTAAAAGCCGATCAAACAATTTCAGGAACTGCAATTAATATGTTAGCTCCTGGATTGGGTTTATTCTTAGCTAAATTGATTTTCAATGGAAATTCAAGTGTACCTTTTTCAAATACATTTAGAATTCATGAAATTCCTGTCTTATCACAAATTCCAATTTTAGGACCTATCTTATTTAAAGGTGCTTATATTACAACTTATCTTGGAATTGTTATTTTGATTTTATCGGTTATTTTCTTAAATAAAACAAAAGCAGGATTAAGATTACGTGCTTGTGGTGAAAATCCTCAAGCTGCTGATGCTGCAGGTGTAAGTGTTTATAAATATCGTTATATGGGTGTTCTGTTATCTGGTTTTCTAGGTGGTATAGGTGGACTTATTTATATCATCCCAATTTCAACTGTATTTAATAGTGATGTTGGTGGTTATGGATTCTTAGCTCTTGCAATCTTGATTTTTGGTAACTGGCAACCATATCGTATTGCTACTGCTTCATTATTCTTTGGAATTATGAAGACATTAGCATATACTTATACAGCAATTCCATTTTTATCAGCATTAGGTTTCCCAAGTGTTGTTTATAAACTTATTCCTTATGTAGCAACATTGATTTTATTAGCGTTTACTTCTAAAAATTCTGCTGCTCCTAAGGCTTCGGGGATTCCTTATGATAAATCAAAACGTTAAAATATTTGAAAGTATTGTTTCTTAGGAAATAATACTTTTTTATTTTTTTGATTATTTGTGTATAATAGATGAGAATGAAAGGAAATGATTATGGAAAAAGTTTATAAAATGCCAGGGTATGATTTACATTTGATCCCTACAAATAAATTTAAAAATATTACAATTTCATTAAAATTACAAAATACACTAGATGAAAAAACGGTTGCTAAAAGAACATTACTATCTTTTATGTTGACTACGGGTACAGAAAAATATCCCTCAACACAAGAACTTTCTATATATTTAGAAAGCATGTATGGCATGAAATTAGGAGCTAATGTTGTTACTAAAGGTAAGAGTCATATTATTAATATTAATTCAATCTGTATTAATCAAGAATATTTACCTTACAAAGAAGATCTTATTCAACGGCAAATCCAATTGTTAAATGATATTTTCTTTAAACCTAATGCCTCAAAAACAGTTTTTGATCAAACAATGTTTGAAAGAAAGAAAAAAGAATTGGTTGAACGTCTTATTAATAATCAAGATGATAAATTTTATTATAGTTTAGAAAAAATGTTTGAATATATGGGAAAGGGGACATGTTTAGGGATTTCTTCTCATGGAAATATTGAAGATATAAAAAAAATTGAAAATGAAGAATTATTTTCGTATTTTAAGGAATGTATAAAAAATGACCAAAAACATATTTATGTAGTTGGAAATGTAGATGAATCTATTGTTCATGTCTTTGAAAAGTGTTTATCTTTTGAAAAGAATAATTCAATTTTTGAAAGTGTATATTCATTTGAAAAAAATAGAAAAGATTTATTAGAAATCATCGAAAAGCAAGATGTTACACAAGCTAAACTTAATATGGGATATCGTATATCAGTAAATTACAATCACCAAAATCATTATGCTTTTGTAGTATTTAATGCGATTTTTGGTGGAATGAGTCAATCTAAATTATTTAAAGTTGTTAGAGAGAAAAATTCATTATGTTATTATATTTCTTCAAGTTATGATGCTTTTAATGGAGTGATGGTCATTACAGCTGGCATAGAAGGAAAAGATTATCATCAAACCGTTCAATTAATTAAAGAACAATTAAAAGAAATGCAAGATGGTTGCTTTGATCAAGATGATATTGATACTGCAAAATTAATGATTAAAAATTCTATGAAAAAAACAAACGATGAGCCATTAAGTCAAGTTGCCGTTCAATACAATAGAGATATTACGGGAAAAAAAGAAACAAATGAACAATATTTAGAAAAAATTGAAAATGTTACTTATCAAGATATTGTAGATGTTTGTCAAAATATTGAACTTGATACAATATTTTTGTTGAAAGGGAGAAATGAGTAATGGAAAAAATATATTATCAAACTTTAAAAGAAACGTTATTTCATGAGAAATTGGAAAATGGTTTAGAAGTATATTTGTTACCTAAAATTGGTTTTGAAAAAACATATGGTTTATTTTCAACAAGATTTGGATCGATTGATACAACTTTTGTACCTTTAGGACAAAAAGAAATGATAAAAGTCGAAGACGGAATTGCTCATTTTTTAGAACATAAAATGTTTGATATGGAAAATGGGGATGCTGCTGATGAGTTTGCTAAACTTGGGGCAAGTTCAAATGCATTTACATCATCAAGTCGTACGGCCTATTTATTTTCAACGACAACAAATGAAAATGATTGTGTTGAACTTTTACTAGATTTTGTACAAAGTCTAAATATTACAGACGAAAGCGTAGAAAAAGAAAAAGGAATTATTTGTCAAGAAATAAAAATGTATGATGATGACCCAGATTGGCGTGTTTATTTTGGAGCTATTGCCAACTTGTATCATAAACATCCTGTTAAGATTGATATTGCTGGAACTTGTGAAACTGTTAATAATACGTATAAAGATATGTTGGAACTTTGTTATCAAACTTTTTATCATCCACATAATATGATGCTTTTTGTTGTAGGTAATATTAATCCTGAAGAATTAATAGGTGTCATTAAAGAAAATCAAAATAAAAAGCATTTCTTATCTGAAAATGCAATTCAAAGATTAAAAATAGAAGAACCAACATCAGTGGCTGTTAAAGAACAAATTGATACAATGCAAGTTGAAATGAATAAATTGATTGTTTCTATTAAAATTAATGAAATTCTTGATGATCCTCAAGATAAAATTAAAAGAGAATTAGCTTTAAATTTATTATTTGATTTATATTTTTCTAAAAGTTCTTCGTTATATAACGAATGGTTAGAAAAAGGGTATATTAATGAAACATTTAGTGCAAGTTTTACGCAAGAAAGAGATTATGCTTTTATTTTAATGGGTGGAGATCAAGATGATTATGAATTATTGCAAAAGACAATTTTTAATTTTATAGATCATGTTCAAGATTTAGAAATAGCAGAAGATGACTTTGAAAGAATTAAAAGAAAAACAATTGGAAACTTCATCAATAGTTACAATAGTCCAGAAAGTATTGCGAATACTTTTAGCCGTTATTATTTTGAAGGAATTTGTTCATTTGATTTAGTAGATTATGTAAGTAAAATGACATTGGCAGATATAAATGAAGTAAAAAGATACTTTAATAAGGAATATGCTTCAAGCTATATTGTTAAAAAAGATAAATAAAGGGGTATATTTAAAAATAATTTATGGTATAATGTAATGCGACTAGAGAGTGTAAATAAATTTCCTACACATTAGATACGGGAACCTGATCTAAATAATGGTGTTGAAAGCCTATCTTTGAATAGGAATCCTAAAATTATTTAAAGGTGCCCACCTGTACGTAACAGGGATAATCTAAAAGCTCTCTAGTTTTTTATTTAAAAGGAGAAATCAAAATGGCAGCAATAGATCAAAAACTTATAGATAGAATAAATGTTTTAGCTAAAAAGAAAAAAGAAGGTACAATTACTCCTGAAGAATTAAAAGAACAGGATAAATTGAGAAAAGAATATATTAAGCTTTTTAGAGAAGGATTTAAATCTCAATTAAAAGCAATTAAAGTTGTAGATGAAAAAGGAAATGATATAACACCGCTTAAATTAAAACAAGAAAAATTAAAAAATTAAGGAATTCTAGTAGAAGATATTTAATTTTTATAGAAAATGTGTATAATATGTCTTGACTTATTTAAAAATGGGAGAAAATGTAAATGGATATTTCAAATTTATCAATCGCAACAATTAGAAGTTTAGGAATCGATACAATCAATAAAGCAAATTCTGGACATCCAGGAATGGTTCTTGGATCAGCACCTGCTTTATATACATTGTTTAATAAAGAACTAAACATTTATAACAAAGAAGCTGAATGGATTAATAGAGATCGTTTCGTTTTAGCAAGTGGACATGCTTCTGCACTTTTATATAGCATGTTACATTTGACAGGGTTTGATGTTACAATCGATGATCTAAAGAATTTTAGACAATTGAATTCTCGTACACCTGGGCATCCAGAAATTGAAATGACACATGGTGTTGATGCTTCAAGTGGACCATTAGGACAAGGTATTCCAATGGCAGCTGGAATGGCAATGGCTGAAAAATTTTTAGCAAGTCAATATAACAAAGAAAACTTTGATATTATTGATCATTATACATATGTTTTATGTGGTGATGGCGATATGCAAGAAGGAGTTACTTATGAAGCAGCATCTCTTGCAGGTCATTTATCATTAGGTAAATTAATTGTTTTATATGATGCAAATAAGGTTACTTTGGATGGACCTTTATCAATGTCATTTAGTGAAAATGTAAAAAAACGTTATGAAGCTTGTAATTGGCAAGTTTTAGAAGTTAAAGATGGAAATGACATTAATGAAATTCATAAAGCTATTAAAAAAGGTAAAAAAGAACAATTCAAGCCAACTTTAATTATTGTAAATACAGTTATTGGATTTGGTTCAGCAAATCAAGGAACAAATAAAGTTCATGGTGCACCATTAGGTAAAGAAGATGGTAAAAACGCTAAATTATCTTATGGTTTTGATCATGATGAATTCTATGTACCTGAAGAAGTATATGAAGATTTTAAAAAGAAAACAATTAAAAGAGGAAAATCTAAATTTAATAAATGGAATAAATTATTCAATGAGTATAAAGAACAATATCCAACAGAAGCAAAACAATTAGAAGATGCTATTGCTGGTAAATATTCTTTAAACATTGATGAACTTTTAAAGAATTATCCTGTAGGACATAATGACGCTACAAGAAATACTTCATTAGAAGTTATTCAAGAAGTTGCTAAACAAAATCCAACTTTCTTATCGGGAACTGCAGACTTAGCTAGTTCAACAAAAACAAAAATTAAAGATGAAGATGACTTTAGTGTTGAAAATTATAATGGACGTAATTTAGTATTTGGAATTCGTGAGTTTGCAATGGTTGCTATTATGAATGGTATGACATTGCATAAAGGTGTAAAAGTTTCAGCTGGTGGTTTCTTAGTATTCTCTGATTATTTCAAAGCAGCAGTAAGAATGGCTTGTTTAATGAAATTACCAATTATTTTACCATTATCTCATGATTCTATTGCAGTTGGTGAAGATGGGCCAACTCATCAACCAATTGAACAGTTTGCTATGTTAAGATCAATTCCAAATATGCATGTTATTCGTCCAGGAGATGCCGTAGAAATGGCAGCAGCATGGAAATTAGCGATTGAATCAACTGAAAATCCTACAGCACTTATTCTTACAAGACAAAATGTAGAAACAATGGAAAATAGTTCTGTTGAAGGTGTAAGCAAGGGTGCTTATGTTATTGGTAAAGAAGAAAATCATTTAGATGCTATCATTATTGCATCTGGATCAGAAGTTAATTTAGCTATGAAAGCTAAAAAAGTACTTCTTGAAAAAGGTATTGATGTACGTGTTGTATCTATGCCATGTCAAGAATTCTTTGATCAACAAGATGAACAATACAAAGAAGCTGTTTTACCAAATGCAATGCGTAAACGTTTATCAGTAGAAATGGCTAGTTCATTTGGATGGCATAAATATGTTGGTTTAGATGGTATAACAATGTCTATTGATGAATTTGGTAAAAGTGCTCCAGCACAAGATGTTATCCAATCTTATGGATTTACTGTTGATGGAGTTGTAGAAAATATTGAAAAATTATTAAAATAAAGGGAGTACTCCCTTTTTTTTACATTCTTCCCTTGATTGTTATGATACCTTAGTAATAGGTGATTGAGATGAAATATGTTATATATGAATACGAAGAAGGTATAAAACAATTATTTGAAAAGTATCCAAATTTAAAACAATATTTTGATAATCTTACATTAGATAATGATTTTATGAATAAATTTATAAATTGCGTCTATAACAGTGTTGATTATATGAATGAACTTATTTATAAAGAATTGCACAATAGAAAAGAATATCATCGAGTTGGGAAAATGCATATATTTGAAAATGAACTTACACATGAAATAAGTCGTTTATATGTTGAAAATTATAAAATTATTATTGAATCGAAAGATAAAACAAACATATTCTTTGATATTCTCTATCATAATTTAAAAAGTTATGTTATAATAGATGAGAATTTGTAAGGGAGGTATTATCAATGTTATATGCAATTCTTGGATTAATCGTTGGATTAATTGCTGGGTTCTTTGCGTCTCGTTATTTCTTTAAAAAACAATTACAAAAAAATCCACCTATCAATGAAAAAATGATTCGTGCTATGTATATGGAAATGGGAAGAAAACCAAGTGAGGCTCAAATTAAAAGAATCATGGCTTCAGTTAAATCACAATATAAATAAGGGGATACCCTTATTTTTGTTTATATGAAAATATATATTACTAGACATTCCTTAACTGCATGGAACGAAGAAAAAAGACTACAAGGATGGAAAGACTCACCGCTTACTAAGCAAGGGAAAGAAGATGCTTTAAAATTAGGTGAATATATGAAAACAATACATATTGATCAAGTATATTCTTCGCCTTTATTAAGAGCAAAATCTACAGCTAGACTTATTTTTAAAAATGAAAATATTATTGAAGATAGTCGTTTAAAGGAAATGAACTTCGGTGATTATGAAGGAGAATATATTCAAGATTTAAAAAAGAAACATGATTATTTTTGTTTGTGGCATCAACCGCAATTGTCATTTTCTTTGCCAAATGGAGAAACATATGAAGAAGTTGTTTTTCGTTTGAATGATTTTATTTTAGAAAAATATAACGAAGATCCTCAACAAACAATTTTTATAACAATTCATGGTATGTTATTTACAATATTACATGGAATTTTTTTAGATTTACCTGTTGAACGATTAAATGAAGTTAATCAAGAAATTGTAAGAGGATGTTCGCTTTCGTTGTTTGAATTTGATGGAAAAAAACATAAAATAGATTTTATTGGGAAAGATTGTTTTTTAACACCTTTAAAAGAAAAAATTAGTTATAAATAAAAAAGATTAGTTTAACGATCATAAACTAATCTTTTTTACATCCATTGAATTTTTGATTCAGTATGATTTTTAATACGTTTGATATTATCTTTATGTCTATAAACTAATAAGATAACAGCTATAAGCATGCATAATTTTGCTGTTATGGACACCGCTAGAAACGGTGTAATACATAAAACAATCAAAGCAGTAGAAATTGAAGATAAAGATACATATTTTGAAATTTTTAAAACAAGTAAAAATACAACAATAGCAACAACTGCATATAATGGTTCAATACATAAAAAATAACCTAGACTTGTTGAAACAGCTTTCCCTCCTCGAAATTCAGCAAAGATAGGATAACAATGTCCAAAAATACATGCTAATCCAGCGATATATTTAATATCAGGATTTAAATTGAATTTTAAAGATAAATAACTACTTAAATAAAATATAATAACTGCTTTAAGAGCATCTAGTACAATTACAGAAATACCTGCTTTTTTTCCTAAGACTCTGCCAGCATTTGTTCCTCCTAAATTGCCCGAGCCACTTTCTCTAACATCCGTATTATAAAATACTTTTCCAATAACTAGGGCAAAGGGGATAGAACCGTATAAATAACCTAATAGAATCAATAATATTTCATACATTTTTATCACCAAGCTAAATTATACAGTTATCCTATAAAAATGCAATTAAACTTTGAAAAAAAACAAGAGTATTGATATAATAGTTCAAGTATAACAAAAGGAGTGATTATATGGCAAAAAAGAATACATATGATGAGTCAAATATACAGATTCTAGAAGGATTAGAAGCAGTTAGAAAAAGACCTGGTATGTATATTGGATCTACAGATAGTAGAGGATTACATCATTTAGTTTGGGAAATTGTTGATAATGCAATAGATGAAGCTCTTTCTGGATATGGTAATTTAATAGAAGTCACTATTTGTAAAGATAATAGTATTATGGTACAAGATCATGGACGTGGAATGCCAACAGGCATGCATGCTTCAGGAAGGCCAACAACAGAAGTTATTTTGACAATTCTTCATGCAGGGGGTAAATTCTCTGAAGATGGTGGTTATAAGACTTCGGGAGGACTTCATGGAGTAGGTGCTTCTGTTGTTAATGCACTTTCTCATTGGTTAGAAGTGACTGTTTGTAGAGATGGAAAGATTTTTAAGCAACGTTTTGAAGATGGCGGAGAAACAATAGGAAAATTAACAGTTATTGGAAAAACAAAAGAAACGGGAACATTGATTCATTTTTTACCAAATGATCAAATTTTTTCAACAATAGAATTTAATTATAAAACAATTAGTGAAAGACTAATGGAAAGTGCTTTTTTATTAAAAGGCATCAAAATTGTTTTAAAAGATGAAAGAACTGGAAAAATGGATGAATTCCATTTTGAAAATGGATTAGAAGCATTTATTGATTATTTAAATACTAATAAAGATGTACTTCATCCAACAATTTCTATTGAAGGTGAACAAAATGGGATGGAAGTAGATATTGCTTTACAATTTACTTCTGGATATCAAGAAACGACATTATCATTTGTTAACCTTGTAAGAACGGGTGATGGTGGAACACATGAAACAGGTTTTAAATCTGGACTTACAAAAACATTCAATGATTATGCGAGAAAATATGGTCTATTAAAAGAAAAAGATAAAAATTTAGAAGGAAATGATGTACGAGAAGGGCTTTCAGCGATTATTTCCATTAAAGTTCCTGAACATTATTTACAATTTGAAGGGCAAACAAAATCAAAATTAGGAACACCAGAAGCTAGAAATATTGTAGATAGTATCGTATATGAAAAATTATCTTATTTCTTAGAAGAAAATAAAGAAATTGCAGATAATCTTGTTAAAAAAATGATTAAAGCTGCTCAAGTAAGGGATGCAGCAAGAAAAGCAAGAGAAGCAGCAAGAAAAGGAAAAGGTGCAAGACAAGAAAGAATATTAAGTGGGAAATTAGCTCCTGCTCAAACTAAAAACAAAAAGAAAAATGAACTTTATTTAGTCGAAGGGGATTCTGCCGGAGGTAGTGCTAAACAAGGACGAGATAGAAAATATCAAGCAATTTTACCTTTAAGAGGAAAAGTTTTAAATAGTGAAAAAGTATCCTTACAAGATATTTTGAAAAATGAAGAACTTGCGACATTAATCAATACTATTGGTGCTGGATTTGGTGCAGATTTTAAAGTTGAAGATAGTCATTATGATAAAGTTATTATTATGACGGATGCAGATACGGATGGGGCTCATATCCAAATATTATTATTAACTTTCTTCTATCGCTATATGAAAGATTTGATTACAGCAGGGAAAGTTTATATTGCTCTTCCACCTCTTTATAAAGTATCTAAAAAAAGTGGAAAAAAAGAAGAGGTTATTTATTGTTGGGAAGATTATGAACTTGAAGATGCTAAAAAGAAAATTGGCAGAGGATACAATGTTCAACGTTATAAAGGTCTAGGGGAAATGAATGCTTCTCAATTATGGGAAACGACCATGGATCCCGAAACAAGAACCTTGATTCAAGTTTCAATTGATGATGCTGCTGTGGTTGAACGTAATGTGACTGTTTTAATGGGTGATAAAGTTGAGCCAAGACGTGAATGGATTGAACAAAATGTACAATTTACATTAGAAGATAATTATCAAATTTAGGAGGTTTTTATGTCTGATAAAAAAATTGTAATGAATTTAGAAGCAATCATGGGTGATCGCTTTGGAAAATATTCAAAATATATTATTCAAGAACGTGCACTTCCTGATGTACGTGATGGATTAAAACCTGTTCAACGTAGAATTCTTTATTCAATGAATAAAGAAGGAAATACGGCTAATAAACCTTATCGTAAGTCGGCAAAAACGGTAGGGAATGTTATTGGTAATTATCATCCTCATGGTGATACGTCAGTTTATGATGCAATGGTTCGTCTTTCGCAAGAATGGAAAATCAGAGCACCATTAATTGATATGCAAGGAAATAATGGATCAATTGATAATGATCCTGCTGCAGCTATGCGTTATACAGAGGCTAGACTTTCACCAATTGCAAGTGAATTATTAAGAGATTTAGATAAAGATACTGTATTAATGTCTTTAAACTTTGATGATACAGAGTATGAACCAACGGTTTTACCAGCTGCATATCCTAATCTTTTAGTCAATGGATCTACTGGAATATCAGCTGGATATGCAACAGATATTCCACCACATAATTTACAAGAAGTTATTGATGCAACAATTCATCGAATTAAATATCCTCATTGTCATTTAGATAAATTAATGGAATTTATCAAAGGGCCTGATTTTCCTACAGGCGCTATTGTTGAAGGATTAGATGGTATTAAAAAGGCCTTTGAAAAAGGAAAAGGAAAAGTTATTGTTCGAGCAAAAACTGAAATTATTGAAGAAAAAAACATGAATCAAATTGTGGTTACTGAAATTCCTTATGAAGTCAATAAAGCTGAATTAGTAAGAAAAATTGATGAGATTCGTTTTAATAAGAATATTGATGGTATTTTAGAAGTAAGAGATGAATCAGACAGAGAAGGTTTGAGAATTGTTATTGATTTGAAAAAGACTGTAAATGTTCAAAATACTCTCAATTATTTTTATAAAAATACCGATTTACAAAAAAACTATAACTATAATATGGTAGCCATTAAGGATAAAAGACCGGTTTTAATGGGAATTGAAGAAATTCTAGATGGTTATATTGATCACCAAATTGATGTTGTAACACGAGCAAGTTTATATGATTTAAATAAAGCAAATGAACGTTTGCATATTGTTGATGGGTTAATTAAAGCAATTTCTATTTTAGATGATGTTGTTAAAACAATTCGTGCGTCAAAAGATAAAAGCGATGCAAAAAACAATTTAATAAAACAATATGCATTTTCTGAAAAGCAAGCAGAAGCAATTGTGATGCTACAACTTTATCGATTGACTAATACTGATATTGTTTCTTTACAAGAAGAAAAAGCAGAACTTGAAAAACGTGTTCAAAGATTGAATGAAATATTAGAAAGTGATGATGTTTTACGACAAGTCATCATTAAACGTCTTAAAGAAATCAAACAAAAATATCCTATGCCTCGTTTAACACAAATTAAAGAAGAAGTTAGTGAAATTAAAATTGATGAAAAAGCTATGATTATTTCTGAAGATATCTATGTATCTGTTACTAGAGATGGTTATATTAAACGTATTTCACAAAGATCAATGAAAGCAAGTACGAATATTCCATTTGGTAAAAAAGAAGATGATATTCTTATTTCTTTACATCATGCAAATACTTTAAATCATGTATTATTATTTACTAATAAAGGAAATTATTTATTTGTACCAGTTCATAAAATAGAAGAATTTAAATGGAAAGATTTAGGTAAACATGTAAGTTATCTTGTAAAAGTAGGTGCAGATGAAAAAATTATTTCTTCAATTCTTGTTCAAGATTTTAATTTACCTCTTTATGTTTTAATGGCAACAAAAAATGGTCAAATCAAAAGGACGCTTTTAAAAGATTTTGAAGTTTCTAGATATTCAAAAGCAATCACATGCATGAAAGTAAAAGAACAAGATACTATGATTTGTGCTTTACTTACTGATAACCAACAAGGAATATTTATTGTTTCTAAAGCTGGCTATGGTGGATTATATAGTGAACAAGAAGTATCGATTGTTGGTTTAAAAGCTGCAGGTATAAAAGCTCTTAATTTAAAAAATGATTCAATAGCAGCGGTTGATGTGTTTGATCCTTTAGAAAATTATTCAGTATTGATTCTTAGTGAAGACGGTCAAATGAAACGTTTAAAATTGAATGATATACCAGCATGTAAACGTACAACTAAAGGAACAACATTGTATAAAAATTTAAAAACGAAAACTATTTATGTAAAGAATGCATTTGTACTTTCATCTAAAGAAAGTGCTTCTGTCTATACTTCAAAATCTAAAGAGTATACATTTAAGCCAACAGATTTCAATAACGCTTCATTAGAATCAAGATTTTCATCATTTATTAAGTTAGAAAAAGACGAAACTATTTTATGGAGTCAAATAAATCGAGTAATCACAACAAATGATTACAATGTAAAACAAGAAAATCAAAATTTACAAAGTGGTGTTATTGAATTAAAAGAAAGTAAAGAAAAAACTTTATTAGATGATTTTGATATTCAAGAAGTTCCTATTAAAAAAGAAACATCTAATTCAAAAAAGAAAAATACAATTAAATATGAAAAGATTACGTTAGAAGATATTTTAAATGATGATGAATTTTAAAAGAAGGATGATTGATTATCCTTCTTTTTCTTGTAAATAACATTTTAATAATTTAATTAATGCTCTTTTTTCTATTCGAGAAATATAAGAACGTGAAATGTGATACTCTTTAGCAATTTCTTTTTGGGTCATTTTTTTAGATGAATTTAGCCCATAGCGTTTTATTAAAATATCTTTTTCTTTTGAAGTTAATACATCAAAACATTGAATAAGCTTTTGAAGATTATCAGCATCATATATTTGATCTAAAATAGGTTTTTCCTTATTATCAATTAAATCTTCTAAAACAACTTCACTGCCATCTTTATCAACTCCAATTACTTCATTTAAAGAAACTTCTTGATTTATTTTTTTTGCTGATCTTAAATGCATTAGAATTTCATTTTCTATACATTTTGAAGCATAAGTTGCTAATTTTGTTTTTTTATCAATACTGTAACTATCGATGGCTTTAATAAGTCCAATAGTGCCAATTGAAATGAGATCTTCTTGCAAATCTCTATTGTTATTATATTTTTTGGCAATATGGGCAACAAGCCTAAGATTCTTTTCAATAAGTAGATCTCTGGCGGCTTTATCGCCATTACATTTTTTTTGTAAGTAAAATTGTTCTTCTTTGAAAGTGAGTGGTAAATCAAAAGTTTTAGACTTGATATAAGATATAAAGTAAGCATTATTCAATAATGAAAGTAATAAAGAAAATATGTTGATCACCTCATTATAATTAATGCTATTTTTGACAAAAAATGATAAATAAAATTAATATTTCTTTTGCTTAACATTTCTTTAAAAATCAAGTATAATAGAGTACAATTGTTATGTGATAAAGAGAGGTAATTTATGGAAGAGTTAAGATGTTACGGCTGTGGAGCTATTATTCAAAGTGAAGATGAAAAAAAGATTGGTTTTGTTCCTAAAAATGCACTAGATCGAAGTCAAGTATTATGTAAAAGATGTTTTCGTTTAAAAAACTATCATCAATTACAAGCAACAAATTTATCAGATGATGATTTTCTTGAAATTTTGAATAAAATTGGAGAAAAGGATTGTTTAGTTGTTTATCTTGTTGATTTATTTGATTTCAATGGAAGTTTAATTCAAGGATTGGTTCGTCATATTAATTATAATGATGTCATTGTTGTTGGTAATAAGAGGGATATTTTACCTCGTTCAATCAAAGATACGAAAATTATTCATTGGTTGAGAAGGCAACTTAAATTAGAGGGAATTAAACCGTTAGATGTGTTACTTACAAGTGGAAAAAAGAATTATCATTTAGATGAATTAATGCAAATGATTGATCAATATAGAAAAGGTAGAGATGTTTATGTTGTAGGAGTTACTAATGTTGGTAAATCATCTTTAATCAATTCTTTATTGAAAGCCTATAGTGATGTTCAAGATAATTTAATTACAACTAGTGAGTTTCCTGGTACAACATTGGATCTTATTGAAATTCCATTAGATGAAAATTCGTCCATTTATGATAGTCCAGGTATTGTCAATAGACATCAAATAGCACATCTTATTGATGAAAATACATTAAAAGATATTTTACCACAAAGTGAATTACGACCTGTTAATTATCAGTTGAATTGTAAACAAACTTTATATTTTGGTGGATTAGCACGTTTAGATTTTTTAAATGGTTCAAAAACATCAATGACATGTTATTTTCATAGAAGATTGCAAATTCACCGTACAAAATTAGAAAATGCGGATGCTCTTTATAATCGACATAAAACATTAAAACCTGAAGTTGAAGAATTAAAAGATATTCAATCATTTAAAACATATCAATTTAGATTACCTGAAAATAAAGTCGATGTTGTTATTTCAGGATTAGGATTTGTGACAATTCATTGTCCAAATGCATTAATAGAAGTGAAAGCTCCCGAACAAGTTGGAGTCTTTATAAGAGAAGCGTTAATTTAAAGGAGGATATATTATGTTAACTGGAAAACAAAAAAGATTTTTAAGACATGAAGCGCATCATTTAAACGCTATTTTTCAAATTGGAAAAGATGGTTTACATGAAAATCAAATTATTGGAATTGATGAAGCTTTAGAATCAAGAGAACTTATTAAAGTAAAAATTTTAGAAAGTTGTCAACAAGATAAAAATGAAATCGCACAAGAATTATCTTTAAAAACTGATGCTGAAGTTGTTCAAATATTAGGGCGTACAATCATTTTATACCGTGAAAGCGAAAAGGAAATTTATCGTTTACCATGAAAATAGGAATTTTTGGAGGCTCTTTTGATCCTATTCATTTAGGTCATACAAGAATCATTAATGAAGCAATTATATCTCTTCAACTTGATAAGATGTTAATTGTACCTACCAAACACAATCCTTGGAAAGAAGACAGTGTTGCAAATAATCAACAACGTATAGAAATGATTCAAATTGCTCTTAAAGATAATTCAAAATGTGAAGTTTGTACATTAGAAATTGATCGACAAGATAATGAAAAAAATTATACGATAGATACAATTAAAGAATTAAAAAAAATATATAAAAATGATCAGCTCTATTTTATGATGGGAATGGATCAGGCAAGCCAATTTGATAAATGGAAATCTGCTAAAGAAATTAGTGAACTTGTTCAATTAGTAGCTTTTAATCGAAAAGGATATCAAAAAAATGATGTTTTAAATGATTATCATTTTGAATTTATTCAAGCTGATTCAACGGCTGAATCAAGCACTCAATTTAAAGCGGGAAATAAAGAAATCGTTGATCGAAATGTTTATACATATGCATTTCAAAATGGCTTATATTTAGAAAATTTTGTTTCAGGATATATGAGCGAAAAAAGATTTAAGCATACATGTTCTGTTGCAAAACTTGCTAGAGAATTTGCTGTTGCAAATGGAATTGATGGTAAAAAAGCATATATTGCAGGAATGTTGCATGATATTGCCAAAGAAATGGATAAAAAACAAGAAGATGATTTGATGGAAAAGTATTTTAGTAAATATGTTGATAAACCAAGAGCAATTTATCATCAATGGTTATCAACATATTTAGCACAAAAAGATTTTATGATTGAAGATGCTGAAATATTACAAGCAATTCGTCATCACACAACAGCTTCAACAAACATGTCCTTGTTAGATATGTGCGTATATTGTGCAGATAAACTTGATCCTTTAAGAGGGTATGATTCTTCAAAACAAATTGCATTATGTAAGGAAGATATCATAGAAGGTTTTAAAGGAGAACTAAAGAATTTTTATAAATTTTCGAAGAAGAAAAATAGACCTATTGATGAATGTTTTTTTGATGTTTATCAAGTATATTGTAAAGGAGATTTAAATGGATAAATTAAAAACAATTGTAAAAGTATTAGATGAAAAATTAGCAGAGGATATTGTTGTTATTGATATGTCAATTGACAGTCCTATTTGTGATTATTTTGTAATTGCAAGTGCAAGTAACGAAAGATTACTTCTTGCATTAAAAGATCATATTGAAGATGCTTGTGATAAAGAAAGATACTATGTAAAAAATATTGAAGGTAGAAAAAATTGTAAATGGATTTTAATGGATTACGGTGATATTGTTGTTCATTTATTTGATCCAGAAGAAAGAAAAAATTATGGAATTGAAAAACTATGGTCTGATAAGCCATTTGTCCAAGTAGAGGATATTTTATAATGTCGTACGAAGCATTTGCCTATTATTATGATAGTTTAATGGATCAAAATTTTTATAATGATTATATTCAATTTATTAATGAGCATGTAAAAGATTATCAAACTGTATTAGAGCTTGGATGTGGTACAGGAGAAATTGCAATACGTTTGGCTCATTTAGGAAAACAAGTTTGTGCTACAGATATTTCAAAAGATATGTTAGAGGTTGCTAAATACAAATGTATTGATTTTAAAGTGGATGTGATGTTATCACGTATTGATATGTGTGATTTTGCAGTTGATAGTCAATTAGATCTTATTCTTTGTTTATGTGATTCTTTAAATTATGTTATTGATTTAAAAAATGTAAAACAAGTATTTGAAAATACGTATAATGCTTTAAAAAAAGGTGGATCATTTATTTTTGATATTGATTCTATGTATAAAATGGAAACAATTTTAAAAGATTATGATGAAGAAAATGATGAAGATGATTTTTATTTTCATTGGCATGTTGATCGTATCAGTAAAGGATATGTAAAACATAGTGTAGAAATTATTGATAAAGTAGAAAATGATCGAGTTTATGAAGAACATTATCAAAAAACGTATGATGTTGAAACCTATATTGAATTATTAGAAAAAATTGGTTTTAAAAACATTAAGTTATATAGTGATTTTTCTAAATATGATACTGAATGTGAAAGAGTTATATTTGTATGTCAAAAGGGGTGATTTTATGATAGGTATTATTGGAGCAATGGAAGAAGAAGTAAAGGCTTTGTTAGATAAAACAGAAGATATTCATGAAAATAAAATTTTAGATTGTGTTTTTTACGAAGGAAAAATAGATAATAAACAAGTCGTTATCTTACAAGGTGGAATAGGAAAAGTAAATTCTGCTATTTGTGTAACATTATTACTTACAAATTATGACATTGAATATGTTATTAATATTGGTTCTGCTGGTGGTTTAAAGGATTATCAAAATGTTGGTGATGTTGTAATTTCTAGTCATGTAGCATATCATGATGTTGATTTAACAGCTTTTGGGCGTCCTATGGGTGAATTACCAGAACTTCCTGTATTCATTCCTGCAGATGAAAATTTGGTTAATAAAGCAAAAGATATTCTTCATAAAATGAATATTCATGAAAATGTTGGATTAATTGTTTCTGGAGATCAATTTATTGCTCAAGAAGGACAAGTTTCTAAAATAAAAAAAAATTTTCCAAATGCATTATGTTCAGAAATGGAAGCTTCTGCAATAGGACATACTTGTTATAAATTTGGAGTTCCTTTTATTATAACAAGATCTTTATCGGATGTTTATGGTCATGGTGAATCTTCTATGCAATTTGATGAATATTTAAAAATTGCTAGTGAAAATTCGGCTAAATTATGTGTTGAATTAGTAAAAGCCTAAGGAGGTTTTTTATGAAAAAAAGAGAAGATATAGAATTATTAGCTCCTGCAGGGAGCTTTGAAGCATTAGTCGCTGCTGTTCAAAATGGCGCTAATGCTATTTATTTAGGTGGCCAAAAATTTGGGGCACGAGCGTTTGCTCATAATTTTGATTATGCTGCATTAAAAGAGGCTGTAGATTATTGTCATTTAAGAAATGTTAAATTATATGTTACTGTAAATACTCTTTATAATAATGCAGAAATCGATGAAATTTTTGATTATTTAAAATATCTTTACCATATTGGTGTAGATGCTCTTATTATTCAAGATATGGGGCTTTTTTCTCTTATTAAAAATCATTTTCCTGATATAGAGATACATATGTCAACACAAGCAAGTGTTAGAAATATTGAAGGAGTCAAATATTTTGCTAAACAAAATGTAGATCGTGTTGTACTTGCAAGAGAAATGAACATTCGTGAAATTGAAGAAATATGTCATAATTGTTCAATTGATATTGAAGTGTTTGTTCATGGTGCATTATGCATGTCATATTCTGGTCAATGTTTAATGTCATCAATGATTGCTAAAAGAAGTGGGAATAAAGGCGAATGTGGTCAACCGTGTAGATTGCCGTATTCTTTATTAGAAGATAATAAAATAATCAAAAAACAAAAATACTTATTATCACCAATGGATCTATGTACAATTGAAAAAGTACCTAAACTTATTGATGCGGGTATTAAATCATTTAAAATAGAAGGACGTATGAAAAGACCTGAATATGTTGGTGAAGTCGTAAAAGCATATCGTCAAGCTATAGATTATTATTTTGATCAAAAAAATTACACGCCTGATATTTTACAGATGAAAAAAGTATTTAATAGGGGATTTACACAGGGATTTCTATTTCAAGATTATCTTAATCTAGCACAAGATATACCTGGAAACCAAGGCATCAAAATTGGTAAAATGATTAATTATTCTAAAAAAAGAAAAATGCTGGATATTAAGTTATCAGATACCCTTTATCAAAATGATCGTATTTATTTTCCTAAAAATGATTTTACACGTACAATTACTAAATTATATAAAAATAATCGATTAGTTAATACTGCATATCAAGGTGATCTTGTTTCTATTGAAATGGACCAGTTATTGGATTTTCAAGATATTTATAAGGTTGTTGATGCAAAAATTGTTGAAGAAAATAGTAAATATATAAAAAATGAACATATTAAATTACCAATTCAAATGAAAGTTTTTGGGTTAATTGGTTTACCATTACAATTAACAGTGATTTATAAAAATAAAAAAATTAGTGTTAAAAGCGATCAATACATTGAAAAAGCACAAAACGTACCTTTAACAAATGAAAGAATAAAAGAACAATTATCTAAATTAGGAAATACAATTTTTTATTTAGAAAAATGTTCAATACGTTTTCCAAATGATGGAATTGTTTCCATTAAAGAATTAAATAATTTAAGAAGAGTGGCTATTGATGAACTTGAAAAAGAAATGTTAGATATGTCTTTTAGAAAGATGAATGATTTAGAACAATTTAATTGCCTTTCTAAAAAAAGAGAAGATCATAAGAAAATAGCAATTCAAGTATCTGATATTTCTCAACTTGAACAGCTTGATTTGCATGGTGTTGAGCAAGTATTTGTCCCTTTTTACCAATATCAAGCGCAATGCGATAAATATATACCTTATGTGCCATTTTTATATGATGAACAAGATTTTATTGAATTTTTAAATAGTGTTTATTATCAAAAGTGTCAATCAATTCAAGTGAATGATTTTGGTGCATTGAATCTTGTTAATGATAAAAATATAGTCTTAGGATATCATATGAATATTACAAATAATAAAGCAATTCAAGAATTCGATTTACCATTTGTTGTTTCTTATGAAGCATCGAAAAATGATATACAATCTTTTAAAACAAATCAGGACATTTATTTTACAGCTTACTCACAAATTATTAATATGAATTTAAAACATTGTATTATTTCAAATCATTATTTTTCTAGAAAACAAAAAGGCTGTCATTTGTGTAAACAACATCAATATTGTTTAAAAGATAGAAAAGAAATGAATTTTAAAATAGTAACAGATCAATACTGTAACAATTATGTTTTACATACGCATCGTTTTTACTTTGATAAAATCAATGATCTAAATGTGGATTATATTTTATTGAATTTTTTAGATGAAACATCTCAAGAAATTCAAATAATTGTTAATGATTATCTTAATATTACAAAACATTTATTATCTAAAAATAAGAATAATTATGATATTTTTCAAGGATATTTTACAAAATAAAAATAATTTTTATTAAATGTTTTTTTTAAAAATAATAATTAAAAAAAATATAATTGAATGTCTTTAATGAAAATGCTAAAATTTTTATATGGGAGGATTATTGTATGGCGATTGATACTGAATTAGCAAAAAGATTACGTTCATATCGTAATTTTAAACATTTAACACAAAAAGATGTTGCTGCGCATTTAAATGTTCCTCATTCTGCAATTTCCGATATAGAAAATGGTAAAAGAGACATTACTGTTAGCGAGTTAAAAGTGTTTTCAAATTTATATGGTAGAAGTGTAGAAGAAATTATGAGCGGGAAAAAATATGACTATTATAATATTGCCAATATCGCTCGTTTACTTACTGAACTTCCTGATGATGATTTAAAAGAAATCATGTTTATTATTGAATATAAAAGAAAAAGAAATGAAGAACGTCATTTGAAATAATATTATTTTTGACAAGCAAAACGTTTAAATTCATTCAAAATATCTTGATCTTTATCAATTAAAGATTGGGGTATTTTTTTTTGTGTTCTTGAGTCAAAAAAATCAACATGAAGTTTATCATCAACAGATACAATAGCATAGCTTCCACATTGAGATTGCCCTCTATTAAACATAATACTACCAGGATTAATAAATATTTTATTCTTATATATTTCATAATGTGGGACATGTGTATGTCCATGAAAACAAATATGAATATCCGCTTTGTTCATGTACTCAACTAAATAATCATACCCTGCATAAACATTAAATTTATGGCCATGTGTAATTAATATATTGCCTAATGCTGTTGGTAATGTTGCAGTTAAAGGAAAAAAACCTTGATCATGATTTCCATCTACAATAGCAGCAAATTCTTTTATAAATGGAGAATTTCTATCAAAACAACTATCTCCACAATGTATTTTTAGATCGCATTTTACATTTTCTAAAACTTTTTTTAATTCATCATCATAGCCATGGCTATCGCTTACCAAAAGTATCTTCATAAAAAACCTCCATTATATCAATATAAATTATTATAGTCTAATTTTAATAAAAAATCTATTTCAAATCTATTTTCTGAAATGGAAAAAAAGAGCGGAAAGGGTTTACATTTAAAGGGATAATTGATAAAATATATATAGGTTATAAATGAGAAGGAGTGTTAAAAATGAAACAAATTTTATTAGTTTGTTCAGCTGGTATGTCTACTAGTTTATTAGTAACTAAAATGGAAGGTGCTGCTAAAGATGCTGGATATGATGCAAAAATTTTCGCATTACCATTTTCTGATGCACCAAGAGTTTTAGAAGACGTTGATGTTATCTTACTTGGCCCACAAGTTAGATTCCAAAAATCTGCTATTGAAAAATTAGCTGCTGGACGTAAAAAAGGACCAATTCCTGTTGAAGTAATTGATATGAGAGATTATGGAACAATGAATGGTAAAGCTGTTTTTGAAATGGCTAAAAAATTAATTGGTGATTAATCACATAAAATAGTAAAAATTGGGGTTAACCCTTTAAAAAATTAGTTAAGGAAGGTATTTATTATTATGAAAAAAATTATGTTAGTTTGTGCTGCTGGTATGTCTACTAGTTTATTAGTAACTAAAATGGAAAAAGCTGCTGCAGCAATGGGTGATGAAGTTGAAATCTTCGCCTTACCAATTTCTGAAGGAGAAAAACGTGTTGGTGATGTAGATTGTATTTTACTTGGCCCACAAGTTAGATTCCAAAAAAATACTATTGAAAAAGCTATGGAAGCTGCTGGTGTAAGCAAACCATGTGACGTAATCGATATGAAAGATTATGGAATGATGAATGGTGAAGCTGTTTATAAAAAAGCTAAAGCTATGATGGGTGAATAATTCACTAGAGACGACTGTTAAACAGTCGTTTTTTATTTTAGTCTTTTTTAATTTTTTTTCATATGCTATAATATTCCAAAAGTATAAGGAGGATAATTATGGAAAAGGGTATTATTACTGTTGTTGGGAAAGATCAAGTTGGAATTATTGCTAAAGTTTGTACATATTTAGCTGATAACAAACTTAATATTTTAGATATTTCTCAAACTATTATTCAAGGATATTTCAATATGATGATGATTATTGAATTACAAAATGCAACAAAAGATTTTGGTGCTATTTGTGATGAACTTAATGAATTAGGAAATGAAATAGGTGTTAATATCAAGTTACAACATGAAAATATTTTTAATAAAATGCATCGAATTTAAAGGAGATTAGAATGATTAATTTATTTGAAGTTGCAGAAACAAATAAAATGATTGAACAAGAAAATTTAGATGTACGTACAATTACTATAGGGATCAGTTTATTAGATTGTATGGATCATGATATTGATGTTTTATGCAAAAATATATATAACAAAATAACAACTGTAGCAAAAGATTTAGTTAAAACGGGTGAAGAAATTGAAAAGAAATATGGTATTCCAATTGTTAATAAACGTATTTCTGTTACACCTATTGGTTTTGTAGGTTCTAATGCATGTAAATCAACAAAGGATTTTGTTAAAATTGCTAAGACTTTAGATCGATGTGCTGCCGAACTTAAAGTTAATTTTATTGGGGGATATAGCGCTATTGTTTCTAAAGGAATGACACCTGCTGAAAGACTTTTAATTGAATCTATTCCAGAAGCAATGAAAGTAACAAACAATGTTTGTAGTTCAGTAAATGTTGGTTCTACTAAAACTGGAATTAATATGGATGCTGTTAAATTAATGGGTGAAATTATTAAAGAAACTGCTGATTTAACAAAAGAAAATGACTCAATTGGATGTGCTAAACTTGTTGTTTTATGTAATGCACCTGATGATAACCCATTTATGGCTGGAGCATTTCATGGTGTAAGTGAAGCTGATTGTATTATTAATGTTGGTGTAAGTGGTCCAGGAGTTGTGAAAAACGCAATAGAAAAATGTAAAGGTGAAGATTTTGGTAAATTATGCGAAACAATCAAAAAAACTGCTTTTAAAATTACTCGTGTGGGTCAACTTGTTGCTCAAGAAGCTTCAAAAATGTTAAATATCCCATTTGGAATTATTGACTTATCTCTTGCACCTACACCAGCTGTTGGTGATAGTATTGCAGATTGCTTAGAAGGTATGGGATTAAAGAGTGTAGGAGCACCTGGAACTACTGCAGCATTAGCAATACTTAATGATCAAGTAAAAAAAGGAGGCGTAATGGCATCATCTTATGTTGGGGGACTAAGTGGTGCATTTATTCCTGTAAGTGAAGATCAAGGAATGATTAATGCTGTAGAAAATGGAGCATTAACACTTGAAAAATTAGAAGCAATGACATGTGTATGTAGTGTCGGATTAGACATGATTGCTATTCCTGGTAAAACATCATCAGCTACTATTTCTGGTATTATTGCTGATGAAATGGCTATTGGTATGATCAATCAAAAAACAACAGCTGTAAGAATCATTCCAGTAACTGGAAAAGATGTAGGTGAAACGGTTGAATTTGGAGGATTATTAGGTTATGCTCCTATTATGCCTGTTAATGAATTTGATTGTTCAGAATTTATAAATCGTGGTGGAAGAATACCAGCACCAATTCATAGTTTTAAAAATTAGAGGAAACTCTAATTTTTTAATATATAAAAAATATTGACGATAATAAATTTGCATTATACAATATTTACGTCACGGGGGTATTATATGGATTATATGGATAGAGAATTACACGAAGAATGTGGTGTTTTTGGGATAATTGGTCATCAAGATGCATCACAAATATGTTATTATGGATTACATAGCTTACAACATAGAGGTCAAGAAGCTGCTGGTATCTGTTGTGAAAACAATGGTAAAATGATTTTTCATAAAGGCGAAGGACTTGTTACAGAAGTATTTAACCAAGATAAATTAAAAGAGTTACAAGGTAATTCAGCTATTGGACATGTTAGATATTCTACTGCTGGTGGAGGTGGAATTGCTAATGTTCAACCATTTGTATTTAGAACTATGCAAGGATCTATGAGTATATGTCACAATGGAAACTTAGTTAATGCAAATATTCTAAAACAAGAATTAGAAGAACAAGGAAGCATTTTCTCTTCAACTTCTGATACTGAAGTATTAGGGCATCTTATTAAAAGACAAAGTGGACATATGATTGATAGAATATGTACTTCTTTAGATAAATTAGATGGTGCATTTGCATTTTTAATCATGGTTGATAATAGAATTTATGCTGCAAGGGACAAATATGGATTACGACCTTTATCAATTGGAATTTTACCAAATGGTGCTTATGTGTTTGCATCAGAAACATGCGCATTAGATGTCGTTGGAGCAAAATTTGTAAGAGATGTTGAACCAGGTGAAATTGTTAGGGTAAAAGATGGAAAATTATTAAGTAAGATTTATACAAAAGATCCATTACAAGATAAAATATGTGCTATGGAGTATATTTATTTTTCAAGACCTGATAGTAATTTAGATGGTATAAACGTTCATACAACAAGAAAATTAGCTGGTAAGCAATTATATTATGAAAATCCTATCGATGCAGATGTTGTTATTGGTGTTCCAGATTCATCGATTTCAGCAGCAATTGGATATTCAGAAGCATCAGGAATTCCTTATGAAATGGGATTGGTAAAAAATAAATATGTGGGTAGAACATTTATACAACCAACTCAAGAAATGAGAGAACAAGGTGTACGAATGAAGCTGTCTGCAGTATCGGCAATTGTCAGTGGAAAAAAAGTAGTTATGATTGATGATTCAATTGTACGAGGAACAACTTCGAAAAGAATCGTAAGACATTTAAAAGATGCTGGTGCAACAGAAGTACATGTTAGAATTGCTTCTCCAGCTATTAAATTTCCATGTTTTTATGGTGTAGATACATCTACAATAGAAGAATTAATTTCTAATAAAATGAATGTTGAAGAATTATGTAAATATATTGAAGCTGATAGCCTTGCGTTTATTAGTGAAGAAGGATTAAAAAAATCTATTCATTTTTCAAAAGAACATACATGTGGGTTATGTATGTCTTGCTTTAATGGAAATTATGTAACTAATCTATATGATTCATTTGATAAAGCAAATAAATTTGAAAAATAATTTATTTTGATATTATTCAACAATTATTGATCATATTTATTGAAATATTTCAATTTTTACTGTATTCTTTAGATGTTGGTAGTAGGATCATCTTAAAATTAGAGATATCCTACAAGAGCGATATTTATTGGTAATTTAAAATAACGAGGGGGTTTCTCATATTTTAATTATCAAATGATGTGGGGCAAATTTTGCCCCACGTTTTTTTATACATTAGAAGTCAATTTTGGAAATATCTAAATCTGACGATGTATCAACATCATCATTTTTTATTAGAGCCAGCTGTATATCACCTATTCGGTTAGAAATCGATGCCAGACTATTAAGAATATCTTCTAAAATTACATCTTCTTCGACAATAATTGGTTCATTATCTTCATCAATAACAAGTGTAAATACTTTTTTCATTTTAATTTTTGTCCTTTCTTATACATGTAAAATAGTATGTCGTATCATCATTTAAAGTGCAGAGAATACAATTACGGAATCTTTCCCAGTTCAGATAGCCATTCGAAGCATGTTTGATAAGTTTAATAGTCTTATTTCTGTTTTCAACGATGGTAGTGTTCATTCTTCTTTTTGATTTGTCATCTACAATGATAAAGCTAAGGTTGCATTTGGAGATTTAAGATCCTTGAGAACATTGGATACAGTAACAATAGAGAGTCTACCTCCAAAAAAAAGAAATATAATCAATAATAAAGGAAACATGAGAAGACGATAAAAAATCTTTATTTTTTAAAACATCAATGATGATATCAAAAGAAACAATAGAATAAGGAATCGTATCTTCAATCAGGACAGCATGGGTAGAATTACAAGATGGGCATTTAAGGCGTAATATTCTGATGGTATGATTTCGATCAAAGATATCGACATAGCGATCATAGTAGGCATGAATGATCAAACCGTTGGAATGACAAGGAAAATGAAAAATGAAATGTTTTATGGATTTGAAAATACATTTGAATCATTAGATAATTTAAAACAAGCGATGATAGATTATATTCATTATCATAATAATTTTAGAAATACAGTAAAGGGAAAAGGCTTAACTCCTTTACAAATTAGGAATCAAGCCTTATCATTAAGTTAATTATTTTTTGTCCAACAAAGTCGGTTCACTATAATGCCCCTGGATTATTTATAGCTTGAGAAATCCCCACGATTTTTTAGTTACTCTATTTATTTTTAATATTGCTTTTTATTTTAACAACATTATATACAAATAAATAAAATATATTTGCTCTCATTGAAATGATTTTTTATATTACTATAATACTTGTTGTTTTACTGTTTGGCATTCTAGATGTTAAAAATAGAAATCATTTAGTATAAGATTAAAATGTACGAATTGGAGTTGTTAATTTACAAATTATTTTGTATGAAATCGAACAGGGTAAGTTATTTATGAAAATAAATTTAATAGTTTTTGTTATAAATGATAATATTTGAAATCAAATTACAAAATTTGAATTCGAGTAGATTAAATTGCTAAAAAAATATAAACTTATTATAGTAGATAAAAGATAAAGGAGAATTTCAAATGAAAAAAATCATGTTAGTTTGTTCGGCTGGAATGTCGACAAGTTTATTAGTAACAAAAATGGAACAAGCAGCAGAAAAAGTAGGAGATGAAGTAGAAATCTTTGCTCTTCCAATGTCTGATGGAATTAACAGACTTTCAACTGTGGATTGTGTTTTACTTGGCCCACAAGTTAGATTCAATTTAGGAAAAATTAAAGAAGAAGCTGCCAAAGTCAATCCAGGACTTCCAGTAGATGTTATTGATATGAAAGATTATGGAATGATGAATGGTGAAAAAGTATACAATTATGCTAAAAAACTAATGGATGAATAAATTTTAATAAAAATACTATTATAATTTTTAAGATCTATTATTTATAGAAGGAGAATAATTTACATTTTGCATTTATTCTCCTTTTAAATTTTAACTATTAGCAAAGTAATGTAATTTGCCCAGAAGGCGTCGAAACAGAAGTTATGAATAGTCAAAAAATATTAGCCAATTTGGTGGGGGGGGGGTATAGATTATATAACTTTTAGGACTAATTTCAAGAATAAAAATCCCGTTCATTGAAAAATTAAAATAAAAGAATAAAATATAAGAGGAGTAAAAAGATTGCTCTGATTAGTTTATCTTATTACATAGAAAAGTAATCACAAACTTTCCAGGCTGGTGATTACTTTTTTTCTTTTCAATCTTTTAAACGTTTTAAACTTTTTAAAAATAAGAAAATAAAAACGACTTGCTTATTTTCCTGTTTTCAAAATTTCTAATTCGTGGTAAAATTAATTTACTGATGACAAAAAACTAGTGTATTTAGCACTAGGATAGTTATTGTTTAAAATTAATCAAATCAAATTTGCGTCTAGTTTAAACAGCGCGAATATGACAGAAAAACTATATTAGAAAAAAATTCTCAATCCAAAATTTCGAAGTGTAGAATATATTATTGCCGTTAGCAAAAAGGACATTAAGTTGTCCTTTTTATTTTTGCACCTTTTTCTAATTTTTAACTTTTTGTTTTACATCCTTCTTACTATTCTACTTAAATTCATATTCTTTTAAATGAAGTCCATCAACTATTGTCAATTCAAAATACATTTCATAAAAATACTGATTAAAAATTATCATTATCATCTTATATCCATTTATATCAATTCTTTTCATTGTGTCAAAAACAATGTTTATTTTATCAACGTAATATACATCCTCTTTAACAGCTAAAGCCAACAAACTTAATCCATATGATTATATTGAATTCATTCTGGATTATTTACCTCAACAAGATCTTGTTGAGGATCCAAAGAAATTGGATTGGTTCTTACCATGGAGTGAAGAAATAAAAGAAGAATTTGAAATAAAATCCGACTAAATTGATTATTATATCAATTCAATCGACTTCTTTAAATACACTATTTTATTTGGCGCTTACGATCTATTATATACAAATTTATGATTTTTTAAAGTAAACAATACTAACGAACATCACGTTTTTAATTAGAACAATTTTATATTTACCTTTAAATTTAATTTTTGAAATAAAAATAGTAAAATATATTTAGATTTACACTATAATTTAATTGAGATATACAAAAGGAGAGAAATTATGAAAAAATGTAAGTATTGCAACAAAAAAAATATAGAAGATGATTTTTGTAGTGACGATTGTAAAAACAAGGGAGAAAGATATTTTAATTATTGGAAAAAATATAAATACTTCTTTGGATTAATTATAGCAATAAGTATATTTGTAATTATCATGCAGGTTGCTTTATACCCTGAATATATCATTGTATCTAAAATTTTGACTTTAGTATTAGGATTAACATTTTTTATATTTCCTTTTGGAAACACTATAGATTCAATTGGAATAAAAAATACTGTATATATTGTTCGTACGATTTCAACAATATTAATAATATTAGGTATTGTTTCTATTGTATTCGATTTTAAATGGCTATTATTATAAGACACTATGATTACACTTCGGGCTATTATTAGTTTAGGAATATTTTTCTTTATAACTTGTATTTTACCAATAGTTTTAATTGTATACTCTATAAAAAAATCTAAAAAACATGATATGGATTATTTTGGGGATATGCTTATTTTTGCTACCCCAAATAATTTTTAGAATTCCTGTTATTTCATCCATACAATCTAAAAATCCTTTACTTAATAATTTTTGGGTGGATTTAATTGTATTTAGTTGTTTGATTCCCAATAACTTTGAATTTTAGTACGCATATCTTTGAAATATAGTGTGTTTTCCATGTTAAAAATTTCACCTCGATACGCTTAATTGTATCAAGAAAGAAATTAAATTGAAGACTTGACTTTTATTTTATTAAAAATAATTGAAGATATTGCTATTCTACAACTAATTAAATGATTAATTATTAATCTATGCTAAAATAAGTATAAAGAATTTTATTTGAGTGTGGTGATAATATGAAATCTTTTTCAAAACAATTAACAGAAGATATGGCCGATTTATTATTTGGATCATTAAAAATGTATTCAAACTATAGTGATATTAAAAGAAGATTGGAAGATTTTTTATCGAAAGTCACTTGTGATGATATCGATGTACCTATTGAAGAATTTCTTGATTTATATGATATGAGAGCATATAACTTTGATTCTAAAAGAGCTGATATAAAAGTATTAAAAAATTATAAATTTAAAGGTGCTTATGCTTTGTATAATGTTGATAAAAATTTCTATTACACAGGATTTAGCAATGATATTTTTAGAAAGATAGATAGACATTTTAGAGGTTATGGTAATATTCGTTTATACGAAGAATGGTAAAATGGAGATAATTTTGTTGTAAAAATGAGCTTTAGTGATGAAGATAACGATGATCCAGAAGAATTACAAAAGGATTTAGATGAATATTTTGAGAAACGAAGAATAAGTGTTGAAGATAGACTTGAGAAACAACGATTAGAGGAAGAAAGGTTACAAGCACAAAAAAGAGCAACCAGAGAAAAAAGAAAAAGATTTTTTTATCTTCCTCGTAAACTATTTTTTGCTTTAATTATTCTTCTGGCGATCACTTTTGCAGCAGGATAAGGTTTTATAAGGATTGGAATATAATAGAATTTTATATTCTTCAGAAATATCCTTATTACAAAATATTGTTAGCAGATAGAAAACAAATTGATTCATTAAAACATTCAAAAAAACGAAATACAAGAGTACAAAGTAAAATACCAAAACAAAAAAACAATTAAATAAAACATCAAAATTTAATCCTAAAAGAAACTACACCCGAAATATTTTTGAATTATACGAAGTTAATGGCACAATTATAAAATTACAATTGATCAAAAGTACAAATAATCATTTAAAAAAAGATCATGTTATAAAGGATGTTGTAGTCAACATACCTTATGTTTCTAAAGTGAATAAACTCTATAACTTATTGAATGTTTCCGTTCATTATTGTAAAGAATGCAATCTATACTTTGATTTTTATGAATCTGGACAATAATCATAAAAATGCTACGGAAAAAGAATTATATAAAATAAAACATTTATTGAGAGTGAAATTAATTCCAGAACTTGATGAACTGGATAACAAACTTAAAACAAATACAGTTGAAGATATCATAGAAGATCATCCTGAAATGGATAAAATTATTAGAAAAAGAAAAGAAATAAGCAAGGAACTAGAATTATGGCAAAAGAAAATCGACTTGATGAATATGCAGAACAATTAGATGTATTTATTGAAAAAAGAAAATTAGATTTAAATAATTCAATTGCATTAATTAATAATCCAAAGATAACTGTAACTGATGTAGCAAAAGAATTGAACATTAATCGAAGTACAATTCATCGAAATAAAGAATTAACAGATAGAATTGAAAAAGCAAATGAAGAATTATTAGCAATTAAAAATAAAACTGGAAATTTAAACGAACATATAAAAATGTTAGAGCATGAAATTGAACTCTTAAAGAAGAGAGAGCAAGATTATATGTTATTGAAAGAAAGCTATAATCAATTAGTAGATGCATTCACTAATAGTAACTAATTAAAATATTTATATAACATTTATTAATCTATCAGTTTATAAAATAGTATCTAATTAATACAAATTCTTAAAATTCGTAATATTCTAAATTATAAATAATCTATAACTTTGAATATAAAAAAAGATTATATAGATACTATTTTTCTTTAAAAATAATGCAACACTATAAAGATTAACAATCCATATTTGGAATATAATAGATAAAAAATAGTGATGCATTATAAAAACCATAAGAAAAAGCCTTATCCGTTACAGGGAAAGACTTTTGAAATGCAACACTTTTTCGACTAGACAAACTTCGCATAATGTATATTATATAACTTTTATAGTATATATAAATAGTTTTTTATTATTTTAACTATTTATATACTTGTATTAGATAATAATAAAATATGTGCATAACATGACAAGTATTACGGAAATAAACATAACAAATATGAATATAAGTTTATTATTACTTTTAAGATTTTTATATAAAGCTAGAAATGAAACGATAAATAATAATATAGATAAAAGATAAAATGAATATAAAATAACATTACTGTGCATTTGAATTGCAAATATAAATAATAAAACTCCTAATAAATCCGCAAATAATGAATAAAGAATGATTTTTCTATTTTCCATTTTTCTATCCCTATTTTAATAATTCTAATATAGATGAACCTATACCATTATATTTAACATTGAAGTTATCGCAAATTGTAGAACCGATAATTCCAAAAGAATCACCATCATTTAATACTTTCATTTCATTAAATTGTTTTGAATAAATTATAAGTGGTACTTGTTCACGTGTATGATCTGTTCCTCTATATGTTGGATCATTTCCATGATCAGCAGTAACTATTAATAAATCATCTTCTTTTAATTCATTTATTAATTCTCCTAATTGTACATCGAATTCTTCAATTGCTTTTCCATAACCAGCAGCATTTCTTCTATGCCCATAGACCGCATCGAAATCAACTAAGTTAATAAATGCTAAACCATTAAAATTGTCACTTGCTAATTCAATAGTTTTATTCATACCATCTTCATTACTTACTGTTTTAATTTTTCTTGTAATCCCTTGATCAACAAATATATCTGGTATTTTACCTACACCTATAACATCTAATCCCGCATCTTTTAAAGAATCAAGCGCAGTTTTAGAAAATGGGGCTAATGCATAATCATGTCTATTAGATGTACGAGTAAAATGTCCTTCTTTTGTTCCTATATATGGTCTAGCGATAACTCTACCAACCTTCCATTTATCATCCATAGCTATTTCTCTAGCAATTTGACATGCATGATATAATTCTTCTAATGGGATAATATCTTCATTTGCAGCAATTTGAAAAACAGAATCGGCAGAAGTATAGACTATCCAATCCCCCGTTTTGATTTGATGTTCTCCATACATATCTAGAATTTTAGTACCACTACATGCAATATTTCCTACACATTTTCTACCAGTTTTTTTCTCAAATAGGTCAATAAATTCTTTAGGAAAACCAGTATCTGTAAATGTAATAAAAGGTTTTTCTGTTTTAAGCCCCATCATTTCCCAATGTCCAGTCATTGTATCCTTACCATTCGATGCTTCATTTAATTTTAAAATATAAGCTTGTGGGTTTTGTGTTTTGGCAACACCTTTAAAATCACCTAAATTACCAAATCCTAAATTTTGCAATGTTGGTATATTTAAACCATCACATATTGAACAAATATGACCAACGGTATTTGCTCCAAAATCATTATATTTTTTTGCATCTTTTGCATTTCCAATTCCCATTGAATCACAAACAATGAGAAAAATTCTATTAAATTTCATGAATACTATCTCCTTTTTTTATTTTTGCTCTTAAATGATATTTATTATAATCATCAATAATTTTATTATTTGAAACATGAGTATAAATAGTGGTTGTTGAAATATCACTATGCCCAAGTAATTCTTGAATAGAACGTAAATCAGCACCATTTTCATACAAGTGAGTTGCAAATGTATGTCGAATAGTATGAGGCGACACTTTCTTTTTGATATTTGCATTTATACATGCTTCTTTTAGGATTTTATAAAAATACTCACTAGATATTTTATTTAAATGATTATTAAAAAACAAGTAATCATTATCTTTAAAATCTAATTTAGGGTATCTAAAATCATAAATATAACATGATAAAATTTCACATACATAGTCATTTAAAGGCAAAAGCCTTTCTTTATCCCCTTTTCCAATTACGTTTAAATATTTCATTTTTAAATTTAGTTGTGATAATTTTAAATTACACAATTCAGAAACTCTCATACCTGTTGCATATAATAGTTCTAGCATAGCTCTCGTTCTAGCATTTTTAAAATTATCCATTTCAATACTATCAAGTAATGTTTTTATTTCTTCCATATTTAAAACCTGTGGAAGTCTTTTAGTGTTTTTTGGTAAATCAAAAGTCTCCATAAGATTTTTTTTAACAATTTCTTCTTTCATCAAAAATTTATAAAATGAGCGTAGTGAAACCATTTTTCGTGATAAAGAAGATGCTGCTAAAGATGTAAATTGTTGTAAATATTTTCTAATCATATCTTTATCAATTTGATTGATTAAAACAACTTGATTTTGTTTTTGAATATAGTTTATAAAATGTTCAAGATCTCGCATATAATTTTTTAATGTATTATCTGATACCTTTTTTTCTATTAATAAATATTGTTTATATTCGCTAAGTGCATCATATATGTTCATATTACCACCATATTTATTATATCACGAATGATTATTGAAGAACAATTTTATATAAGGTAAATTTTTAACAGTGCAGATATGAATATTAAAAAACATATAATAATTAAGTAATTTAAAATATAATTAAATAAATATTTTAAACTGAAGTTATCTTTTTGTATGAAAGTTAATTTGAAACTTTGTATAGAAAGATAAGTTGACATAAAAGACATCACATACGTAATTAAAATTTCAATAATCATTTGAGGTAATACAATAATAAAAATATTATGAAACGAAAGAAGCGATTGATAATATTTAAAAATAAAAGAAATAATACATAAAATTCTATAAATGATTCCAATTGATATAACTGGAGCACCAATAAAACTTGTTGCTGAAACCATGATGATTATTATGTACATAAACGTACATAATAGATATGAATTTAGTTGATGTGTTTTAAAGAATATGAGATCAACCGAAATTTTATAAAGAGAATATTTATTTAATGAAAAAAATATAATTGAAATAATTGTTGAACAAAGAAAATTTAAGAATAAATATTGATGTAAATACATATTTTTCTTTTGAATAAAAAAAGACATCATATCTCCTCCTATAGCATAGGATATGATGTATTCTTTTTTTTATGATTATTCTTTTCTGTACTTGTTTTTTGATTTATTTAATAAAGCAGAAGCCGTTGTCAAATGATATTTATTCTCACTATTAATTTTATTGATTACATCCTCTGTTGTTTTTATTTTATTTTTCTCAATATTTTTGTCAAATAGACTTACTTGTTTTTTATAACTGCTTCGATTGATAACATTATTTAACGAAACTCCAATAAGTCTAAGAGGTTTTCCACTATAATTTTTATCAAATAAGTATTTTGCAGTAGAAAGTATTATCTCATATTCATTGATATAATCAATTAAAGGAGTTTGTCGTGTAACTGACTCAAATCGAGAATACTTAATCGTAATACTGATCGAATTGCCAATCAAATTTCTTTTTTTTGCTCTAAATGAAACTCTAGAACATAATATACGTAAAGTTTCATAAATAGTCTCTATATCATTTGTATCGTATTGTAAGGTTGTTGAATTACCTACAGATTTTAATTCGTTTTTTTCAGTATTTACTTTAGAAATATCTATTCCATTGGCTTTTCTATATAATAGAAGTGCATTTTTCCCAATAATCTGACGTAATTTATTATAGTTATCATAATTAGCTACATCTCCAATAGTTAAAATGCCCATTTCTTTGAGTTTAGGTGCAGTTTTTTTACCGATTCCAAACATTTCAGAAACATCAAGGGGCCAAAGTAATTGTTTATAATTAGATTTATTTAAAATGGTAATACCCATTGGTTTTTTCATATCACTAGCCATTTTAGCCATAAATTTATTAGGAGCAATTCCAATAGAACATTTTAGTTTTAATGTATTTAAAACATCATTTTGAATGATTTTTGCAAGTTTGTAAGGATGAATATTATGTTCGATAATGTAATTAGAAAAATCAACATAACATTCATCAATACTTGCTATTTCTAACAAAGGACTATATGTTGAAATCAATTCAAAAAATTGACTTGATAAACGTCTATATAAATCAAAATTTACGGGTTTTATGATTAAATTTTTACATAATTGTTTAGCTTGAAATAATGGCATTGCAGAATGGATTCCATATTTTCTTGCTTCATATGAAGCAGTAGAAACAATCGCACGCCTGTTATTTCCAGATATTACTAAAGGTTTTCCTTCCAAAGAAGAATCATTTGCCATTTCAGCACTTGCATAAAATGCATTTAAATCTATATGAAATATAATTTGCATATAGCAGCTCACTCCCTTAGCAACATTGTAACATATTTTAATTATAAATAGTGCCCTTTATTTGCTAATGCTGTTTTATGTGCTAATCTCAATTTATCGGCAATCATTGCAATAAATTCAGAATTTGTTGGTTTAGATTTGGAAGCAGATACTGTGTATCCAAAGATATCATCAATGGCCTCAGTATTTCCTCTATTCCATGCAACTTCGATTGCATGTCGGATAGCTCTTTCTACTCTTGAAGAAGTGGTATTATAATTTCTTGCAATTTCTGGATATAGTACTTTCGTTACTTGACCTAAAATATCAATATTATCATATGTTTTCATAATTGCTGTTCTTAAATACATATATCCTTTTATATGAGCAGGAATACCCACTTCATGTAAAATTTCTGTGATTTCATTTTCGATTTTAACTTTTTGAATTTTTTCAGTTTCATTAACATGAGTCTCATTGATTTTTGTCTCATCTGAAAAAACGCGTTTAATAACATCCATAAAATAATTAAAATCAAAAGGAATTTTAAAACAATAGCTTACATTTAATTTTTCTAGTGCATTACTTATCAATGGACTAGTAAAACTTGTAATACATACAACTTTTTGATAAGCATTTTTATTGACTTCCCTCACTTTCTCTAATACTCCGACACCATCAATATCAGTGAGCATCAGATCAATAACTAATAAATCACAATTGTTTGTTTTAAAAAAAGTAATTGCATCACCTGCACTATTAGCAGTACCTACAATTTGATAATTGGAAAATTTTTCAAATTGTTGTGCTATACCTTCTAACAGTTCATGATTTTCCACAATAATAAAGATTTTCTTTTTTTCCATAATTACCTCCCATCCACTACCAACAACCATATTATATAAAGTATTCTAATTTATGTTTAGATTTTAGATAAAAATTAACATAAATTTATAAATTTAATAACTAATATTTAGTATTTTTAAAAATATATCTACATTTTTCTTAAGTATTTTTTATTATTTGTCGAATTTTAGAAAAATAAGAAATACAAATTATTACATGTTTTGTTAAAAATAAGATAAAATTAGTATTATTTTTTTATAAAAGCCATGTCAAAAACATGGCTTTTATTCGTTATCTATCATCCATTGTATATACATGCCATACCCTTCCAATATCTCTGATTTACTTGCATGTGTAACACAACCTATTAATTTGTTATTTTGAATGATCGGAGAACCACTCATACCTTGAATAATACCATGACATTGTTCTATGATTTTTTGATCTGTAACAATAAATTTTATTCCTTTTTCCATAGGTTTATCTTGTTTTAATAGATCAGTAATTTTTATCTTACATTTTTCTACATTATTTTCATTTAAAACCGTTAGAAAATAGGCATCTCCTAATTTAACTTCATCTATGGTAGCAGTTTTATAAACATTTTTATTTGGAAGATTATTAATTTTCCCATAAACGCCAAAATTATTATTTTTTTCTATCTCACCTATAGATTGATTATCAATATTACCAATTTTTTGACCTATATTGTATGACTCGGTTTTCTTTATACCTTTTATGGAAGCAGAATACAGTGAACCATCATTTATATCAAGATCATCATCAACCATATTGTGCCCCAAACAAGCAAATTTGCCTGTATTTAATTGATAATAGGTAACAGTTCCTATTCCTTTAGCACAATCTTTTACATATAACCCTGTACTAAATTCAGCATTATTTTTATAAATTTTCATAGTTTTATGATAAATATTCGATGCCCTTTTTATTGTGAATTCTAAATTACTTGTATTGCAATTTTTTATTATATTTGTTAAATCATCAATTGTTTTAACATTTTTCTTTTCAACACTGGTAATAATATCATTGATTTCAAAATAATTAGATGGATCAATAATTTCATTGTCAACTTTTATTTTATAGAAACCAGTAATGCAAACACCATCATAATTTAATATTATTCCAACAGATTCTCCTCCAATTAAAACATCAATTGCATTAATAGGTACTATCATTAATATAATAGATAGACAACAGGTATAGAAGGATATTTTAAGCTTTTTAAAAAGCATAGATACCTCCTGTAGCTTTTTTTTGCTACAACATATTTTGGTATCTATGCTTTAATTTTATACACATATTTCTTTCAATTTTTTTGCATGGTCTATAGATTGTTGTGTAATTTCTTTACCAGAAATCATTTTAGCTAATTCATAAACACTTTCTTTTTCATTAAGTAATCTTACATGTACTTTACTTGTGTTATCCATTTGCTCTTTTTCAATAAACAAATGGTTATTAGCAAAACATGCGACTTGAGCTAAATGTGTAATACAAATAACTTGTTGTTTTTTTGAGATTTTTTTCATAACGTACCCAATGCTTTCAGCCACTTTACCACTGACTCCTGTATCTGCTTCATCAAAAATGATTGTACCACCATCTTTTGAATTTTGTGAAACAGCTTTAATTGCTAGCATAATGCGTGATAATTCTCCACCTGAAGCAATTTTTTGAAGTGGTTGAAGTGGTTGACCACTATTTGTTGAAACAATAATTTTAACATTATCTATTCCGTTATCATTAAAATCATTAATTTGAAAATCAAATTTAAATTGAACTTGTTGAAGATACATTTGATTTAAAATATATTTTACTTCTTTTTCTAATTCTAATGCTTTATTTTTTCTTAAAATAGAAATTTTTTTAGCATAGTAAATCAATTGATTTTCTGTTTCTTTAAGTTTTAAATTGATATTTTCAATCATTTGATCTCTATTTTTGAATAATTCTATTTTTTCTATTAAACTATTTTTAAAATCAATAATAGCATCAATTGTTTGGCCATATTTACGTTTAAGCTTGTTTAATTTGAAAAAGGTTTCTTGCACTTCATTATAATGTTCTTCACTAAAGTATGATTGAGAAAATTGATCATAAATATCTTGATTTATACCATCTACTGTATAATAAAGATCATATAGTTGATCATAATTGTGCTTAACATCATCAATTTCGAGATATGAAAGTTCGTTTAAACTTTGTTTGAAGAGATCCATTATTCCTTTTGAAGAATCCATTAATGCTTTATAGTTTTTAATATGTTGAGAATTTTTTTCATAATTTAATAGATTATTTCTCTCTTTTAAAAACTCTTCTTCATCAAAATTTTCTAAATCTAATTCTTCTATTTCTTCTAATTGAGCTAAATAAAAATCTAATTGTTCATCAGTTAATTCTTCTTTTGTTAAAGAAAGATATTTTTGATTTAGATTTTTATACGTTTGATAAAGAGTAAGGTATTCTTTTTTTAAATCAGTTAATTCATTTCCAATAAAATTATCTAATAGCTTTAAATGATAGGATTCATTAAATAATTGATGTGTTTCAAATTGAGAATGTATGTCTACAATTTGTGACATTATTTTTTTCAATAATAATTGACTAGAATTACGATAATTAATTTTGATTGCTGATTTACCATCGCGATTAATTTTTTTTGAAATAACAAGATGCTCATCAATGGGGAAATTATTATCCAATAAAATTTTATCTATTTCTTTATTAGAAGAAAAAACACCCTCAATAAATGCATAATCAGCTCCATTTTTTACAAATGATGGTTGACTACGTTGACCTATCAATTGACCAATAGCATCAATGATAATTGATTTCCCTGCCCCTGTTTCTCCAGTTAAAACTGTCATTCCTGATTGAAAGTCTATTTGAACTTGATCAATGATTGCAAAATTTTCTATATATAAACTTTCTATCATAGTATCACCCATCCTTTACCCTTTAAAACAAATATGTGCTTCATTTACAACATTTTCAATATCAATAGGATTATTTACTCCACCAACTTTAAAATGAGCTAAAAACTCAATATTACCTTCTCCACCGGTAATTGGAGAAAAAGACAATGCTTGTAAGCTCAAATGATATTCATTTGCATACGCAATGACATTTTCAATAACCTTTAAATGTGTTTTAGGATCTTTTACAATTCCCTTTTTCCCAACTTCATCTTTTCCTGCTTCAAATTGAGGCTTGATCAACGCTACAATATCATCATTTTCATTTAATATATCTTTAAGAGGGATAAAAATATGTTTCAAAGAAATAAAAGAAACATCAATCGTTGCAATATTAGGTATCCCATTTTCAAACAAATCACGGGTAGCATATCTAAAATTCGTTTTTTCTTTAACAATAACTCGTGGATCATTTCTTAATTTCCAAACAAGTTGATTCGTACCTACATCTACAGCATAAACACATTGTGCACCATTTTGAAGAGCACAATCTGTAAATCCTCCTGTTGAAGAACCAATATCAACCATAACACGATTTTGCATTGAAATATCAAATATTTTTAGTGCTTTTTCTAATTTTAAACCGCCTCTAGAAACATAGGGCATAACCGTTCCCTTTACAAAAAGCTCCATATCCACAGGAACTTTTGTACCAGGTTTATCAATAATTTCATGATCATTATGAACTATTCCAGCCATAACAGCACGTTTTGCTTTTTCACGCGAATCAAAGAATCCTTGTTCTACTAGTAATACATCAATTCTCTTTTTTTCCATTCATTAATTCCTCACATTTATTTATAACAGTATCTAAATCAATTTTTTCATCATCATATATTTCTTGTACAGATCCTTGCTTTGAATAATGATCTGCAAGTGCAATATGTTCAAAAGTTCTTAAAATATGTTTTTCATTACAATAAGTCAATAATATCGAACCTAATGATCCTGTTTTTAAAATAGTTTCATATACAAGAATCGGTTTATCATTTTCAGTAAATATTTTATGTACCATATCTTCATCTATAGGCTTAATAAATCTCGCATTTATAATTCTAATATTTAAATGTTTACTTTTGATTATTGTTTTTATCTTTTCAACATTATCACCATAACAAATTAAAGTCATTTTATAGTCATCTTTGCAAGATTCAATAGTCCAAGTACCTAATTCTAATTGATTATTATAATCAACTTTTATATCATCTATACTTCCTCTAGGTATTCTAATAAAATAAGGTTTATTAAAATTATGAAATGCTGTATTTACAAATTGACGAAGTTCTCTAGCATCTTTAGGAGCAAAAAGAACGATGTTAGGAATAGGTGATAAAATACTTACATCAAATACCCCATGATGCGTTGGGCCATCTTCTCCTACAATACCTGCACGATCAATACTGCAAAGACATGGTAAATCCATTCTAGCAATATCATGATTAATTTGATCATAAGCTCTTTGTAAAAAAGAAGAGTAGACAGAAATAAAAGGTTTTTTTTGAGAAATAGATAAACCTGCTGTAAAAGTAAGAGCATGCTCTTCAGCAATTCCTACATCAAAACATCTTTCTGGGAATACTTTAAATAAAGTATTCATTGCAGATCCTTTAATCATTGCAGGAGTAATTGAAACAATATCCTTATCAATTTTCATCCATTGTAAAACCTGATCAGATATAATTTCCGACCATGATTTTTTTGAAGGATTTCCAGAAGAAAGCACACGGCCATTTTTTACATTAAATGGTGGAGTTCCATGCCATTTACCTTCTTGATCATTTTCAGCAAATGAATAACCTTTTCCTTTTTCAGTAACAACATGTACAACGACACTCTTTTTATTCTTTTGTGCAAGTTGCAATACTCTTATCAATTCAACAATATTATGTCCATCCACCGGACCTAAATAATCAATACCAAAGTCTTCAAAAATAGTATCATTTATAAAACCTCTTTTTACAAAGTCTTTAATATATTTTGTAGCTTTATAAACACTTTCTCCTAATTTCCCATGTTGTAAAATCGAACGATAGTCATCTTTCATTTTATTATATGTATTAGACATACGCACATTATTTAGAAAGTTGTTCATGCCACCAATGCTTTTAGAGATTGACATTTGATTATCATTTAAAATTAAAATTACTTTATTATTAATTGAACCAAGATGATTTAAAGCTTCTAAAGATTCGCCGCCTACAATAGCTCCATCGCCTACTACAGGAACAATGCTAAAACTTTCTTTATTTAAGTCTCTTGCGATTGCCATTGCTACAGCTGCCGAAAGAGCTGTAGAAGAATGACCAGCTTCCCAAGCATCATGTTTACTTTCACAACGTTTTTGAAAGCCTGATAAACCATTGAATTTTCTTAAATGTGTAAAATCTTTTGCACGTCCTGTTAAAATTTTATGAACATAACATTGATGTCCTACATCAAAAAATATTTTATCTTCAGGTGAGTTAAACACATAATGCAAAGCAATAGTTAATTCAACAATTCCTAAATTACTTGATAAATGTCCACCTGTTTGAGAAACAGATTCAATAATAAATTGGCGAATATCCTTTGCTAAGTCATTCAATTCCTTTTCTGTTAATTCTTTTAAAAAAGAAGGACCTTTAATTTTTGTTAAATCCATTTATCTCACTCTTTTCCATAATTTTTCAATAATTTCCAAAATCAATCCATGATTTAGTGTTAAAGAATACACAAGTTGCTGAGCTTCATTAAATAGTAAATCAACTTCTTTTTGAGAATTTTCAATTCCTAAAAGTGTAACATAAGTTTCTTTATGATTTGCTTCGTCACTTCCTGTATTTTTACCCAATGTTTTGGCATCAGATGTCACATCTAAAATATCGTCTTGAATTTGAAATGCTAAGCCAATTTTATAACCTATTTGTTTTAAAATTTCTAAATCGTTTGGTGAGGCAATTAAAGCCCCCATTTGAAAGGCACAAGATAATAATTTTCCTGTTTTATAATGGTGAATTTTATCTAATGTTTCTTTTGAAAGCTTTTTACCTTCATTTTCAATATCATATTCTTGTCCTAAAATCATCCCGTTTATACCACTTGATGTATATAAACAAGAAACAAGTGAAAGTTTTAATGAATCATCTAGATTGGTTTGTAAAATGATGTTTACTGCTTCATTAAGAAGACCATCTCCTGCTAAAATTGCTGTTGCTTCACCAAATTGTTTATGACATGTTGGTTTTCCACGTCTTAAATCATCATTGTCCATTCCAGGTAAATCATCATGGATCAATGAATAAGTGTGTATCATTTCTAATGCACAAGCAATATCAATATACTTTCTATAATCAAGACCATATGCTCTAATCACTTGTAAAACAATTAATGGTCTAATTCGCTTTCCCCCTGCTTTTAAAGAATAATACATAGCTTCCTTAACCTTACTATCAGGATATTGAGATAAAATATTTTCAAGTCTTTGATTAATTTCATTTATAACATTATTCATTATTTTCTACCTCTACATCAAAATCTTCTAATTGACCATCAATAAGTATTTTAGAAACTTTATTTTCTACATTTCCTAATTTTTTTGAACAATATTGAGAAAGCTGTACGCCTTCTTGAAAAAGTTCAACACTATCATCTAAAGATGTTTCGTTATTTTCTAATAAATTGACAATTTCTTCTAATCGTTTTATTGCCTGTTCGAATGTCATTTTTTCCATATACATTACTCCTTATGAATCGTTGCTTTAACGTAACCGTCTTTTAAATAGATAGAAACATTATCTTCATTATTTAAATCATCTATACTTGAAACATATTGATTTTCTTTTTTTACTAAAGCATAGCCCCTTTCTAACGTTTGTAAAGGACTTAATGCATTTAATTTAGAAATCAACATACTTAAGTTATTTTGATTGGCTTTAAGTTTATTATGAAAATTTATTTTTAATAAATTTTCATATGTTTGAATCTTTTGTTGATAATGACTTACAAATACTTTATTTTGAGATTGTAATTGTAAATTAAGTTTTGTATAAATAACCATATTATTATTTAAACGTTTTTCCATGAGATTAGAAATTTTATCTTGTAAATAAGAAACATATTGTAAGTGATCACCATATAGTTTTTCAGGATTTTTAAATAAATAAAAGTGTGTTAAGCGATTTAATCTTGTATTCAATGTTTCAATTTTATACTTCATATTTGATTTTAAAAGACCATCTAACATTGATAAATGCTTATACATATCTTCTATATTAGGTGTGGCTTCAATAGCTGCATAGGTAGGTGTTAACGCTCTTAAATCACATACATAATCACATATTGTAAAATCTATTTCATGCCCTATTCCACAAATAATAGGTGTTTTTAATTCAAAAATTGTTCTTGCTAATGCTTCTTCATTAAAATTCCATAAATCCTCTAACGAGCCACCACCTCGTGCCAAAATAATGGTATTAAAGTGAAGTTCATCTACGAATTTCAAAGTTGAAATAATTTTCAAATATGCGTCTTTCCCCTGTACAGGTATAGGAAAAATGATAACTCTACACACAGGAAAACGTTTTTTTAAAGTACGCATTACATCCATTAATGCAGCACTAGGATATGCTGATAAAACAGCAATTTTGCTAGGGTAAGAAGGAATATTTTTTTTATATTTTTCATCAAACAAACCTTCTTGTAGTAATGATTTTTTCAAATTCTCAAATTTTAAAAATAATGAACCTACTCCATCAGGTTCAATATTTTTAACTATTAATTGATTATATCCTGTAACTGCATAAACAGAAACAGTTGCTTCTATTAAAACTGAATCACCATTTTTTACATCAAAATTTAATTGTTCAGCAAATCCTTTATACATAATCGCACTAATATGTGATTTACCATCTTTTAGTGTAAAATACAAATGACCAGAACTCATATTTCTTTTAAAATTAGATATTTCACCCTTGATGAAGACATGCTGTAATTGCATATCAACATCTATTTTTCGCTTTAAATAGTTATTTAAAGTAGAAACTGTTATATATTTTTTATCCAATGGCACCTAAAACTCCATTAATAAATTTATAAGCATCTTCATCACAGTATTTTTTTGCTAATTCAACTGCTTGATTAATTGAAATTTCTTTAGAAACTTCATTTCGTTCATAAATAGCTACATAAAGAATTGCTTTTTCCATTATAGAAAGACGATCAATTGACCATGATTTTTTCAAATTCTTTTCAATAAGAGGCACATATTCATCAATACGTTCAATCGTATTGAAAACAATTTCTTTACAAAGTTCAATTTCTCTTTCATCCATTCTTGGTTTATAACATTCGTTTAAATAATTCATAATTTCTTCTTCTGTTGAATTTGTTAAAAGATATTGGTAAACTGCAATAACAGCTTTTTCTCTAATTAATTTTTTTCTTACTTTTTCCATACACATTTCCTTCCAAAATATATTCATATTCTATCATAGTTTCTTACGAAATTAAATAAATAAACACAATAAAAAAGGAATTGCTAGACAATCCCTAGAATTTAATTTTATTGACATTAACATTCACTTTAACATTTCTAAAGCCCGTCTTTAGAAGTTATCACTATATTTTTTAGAACTACATTTAAACCATTTCTTTCAATATGTCGATTTTATCGGCTTTTTTTATACTTTTAATTTTTTTAT